>JBOGXS010000177.1:0-12121 GCA_050693815.1 Thermoleophilaceae bacterium
GAGCGCACGGCCTTCAACTGGCACGGCTACCTGCCCGGCATCGGCCCGGGCCAGCGCTACGGCTACCGCGTGCACGGCCCCTACGAGGCCGAGGAGGGGCGGCGCTTCAACCCGGCCAAGCTGCTGATCGACCCCTACGCGAAGGCCATCGACGGGCGGGTGCGCTGGGAGCGGGCCAACGCCTTCCCCTACACGCCCGACGGCACCGACAGCGCCGACCTCGAGCCCGACGACGAGGACTCGGCCGACGCCATCCCGCGCTCGGTGGTCGTGGACACGGGCTTCGACTGGGAGGGCGACCGCCCGCCGGGCACGCCCTGGTCGGACGTCGTGATCTACGAGGCCCACGTGCGCGGCTTCACGATCCGCCACCCGGACGTGCGCGAGGATCTGCGCGGCACCTACGCCGGGCTGGCCTCGGACCCGGCAATCGAGTACCTCACCGCGCTGGGCGTGACCGCGGTCGAGCTGATGCCCGTGCACCATGTCGTCGACGAGAGCTTCCTCGCGGAGCGCGGCCTCACGAACTACTGGGGCTACAGCTCGATCGGCTACCTCGCGCCGCACTCGGGCTACGCCGCCACGGGCACCCGCGGCGAGCAGGTGCGCGAGTTCAAGGGGATGGTCAAGGCGCTCCACCGCGCCGGCATCGAGGTGATCCTGGACGTGGTCTACAACCACACTGCCGAGGGCAACCACCTCGGCCCGATGCTTGCCTTCAAGGGCGTGGACAACGGCTCCTACTACCGGCTGATGCCGGACGAGCCGCGCTTCTACATGGACTTCACCGGCACGGGCAACAGCCTCAACCCGGTCCACCCGAGCGTGCTGCGGCTGATCATGGACTCGCTGCGCTACTGGGTGGCCGAGTGCCATGTGGACGGGTTTCGCTTCGACCTCGCCTCCGCGCTGGCGCGCGCGCTGCGGGGTGACCCCTCCGGGCACACCCCTCGGGGGGACGACGTGGACCGCCTGTCCGCCTTCTTCGACACCATCCACCAGGACCCACTGCTCTCGCAGGTCAAGCTGATCGCCGAGCCGTGGGACGTCGGCCCCGGCGGCTACCAGGTCGGCAACTTCCCGGTGCTGTGGACCGAGTGGAACGGGATCTACCGCGACACCATGCGCGACTTCTGGCGCGGCCACTCGGGCGCAGCCGAGTTCGCGCGCCGCTTCACGGGCTCGAGCGACCTGTACGAGTCGGACGGCCGCAGCCCGGTCGCCTCGATCAACTTCGTGACCGCGCACGACGGCTTCACGCTGCGCGACCTCGTCTCGTACGACGAGAAGCACAACGAGGCCAACCTCGAGGACGGCCGTGATGGCACGGACGACAACCGCAGCTGGAACCACGGGGCGGAGGGGGAGACCGACGACCCGGCGGTGAACGCGCTGAGGGAGCGCCAGCAGCGCAACTTCCTGGTCACGCTGCTGCTCTCGCACGGCGTGCCGATGCTGCTGGGCGGGGACGAGCTCGCGCGCACCCAGGGCGGCAACAACAACGCCTGGTGCCAGGACAACGAGATCTCCTGGTTCTCCTGGGACCACGACGAGCGCGGCCGGCGGCTGCTCGACTTCACGCGGGCCCTGATCCGGCTGCGCCGCTCGCACCCGGTCTTTCGCCGGCGCGCCTTCCTGACCGGGGAGGAGCGGATGGGCTCCGGGCTGCCCGACGCCTGGTGGTTTCGCACCGACGGGCGGCGCATGACGCGCCGCGACTGGGAGCAGCCCGACGGGCACGTCGTGGGTGCCTTCCTGAACGGCGAGGAGATCCCCTCGCCGGACGAGCGCGGCGAGCGCGTGGTGGACGACTCCTTCCTGGTGCTGTTCAACGCCAGCGGCGAGGACGTGAGCTTCCGGCTGCCGTCGCGCCGCTTCGGGGCCCTCTGGGAGCTCGAGCTGTCGACCGCCGAGCCGGAGCTGGAGGCGGGCAGCCGCGCCTATCGCACACGCGAGGAGGTGCCGCTGGTGGGCCGCTCGCTGATGGTGCTGCGGCGCATGACGTGAGCGGCCCTGCCGCGCGCCCGCCCTGGCAAGATCGCGCCATGCGCATCCACACCGTGGCCGGGGCCGACCTGCCGGAGCTGCTGCCGCTCATGCGCGGCTACTGCGACTTCTACGAGGTCCAGCCGAGCGACGAGGCGCTGCTGGCGATGTCGCGCGAGCTGATCGCCTCGCCCGAGCTCGACGGCTTCCAGGTGCTCGCTCGCGACGAGGACGGCCGCGCCGCGGGCTTCGCCACCGTCCTCTGGACGTGGTCGACGCTGTCGGCCTCCCGCATCGCGGTCATGAACGACCTGTTCGTGTCCTCCGAGGCCCGCGGCGGCGGCGTGGCCGAGGCCCTGATCGAGGAGTGCCGGCTGCGGGCGGGCCGGCGCGGCGCGACCTCGCTCGGCTGGCAGACGGCGAAGGACAACGTCCGCGCCCAGCGCGTCTACGAGCGGGTGGGCGGCGTGCGCGAGGAGTGGGTGGACTACTCGCTCGACACCGGCAGCCCGTAGGCGTGGCCGACCTGCGCGCCACATACCGGCTCCAGCTCGGCGCCGGTCTGGACTTCGCCGCCGCCCGCGCGCTGGTGCCCTACCTGCGCGACCTCGGCGTGAGCCACCTGTACCTGTCGCCCTCCTTCCAGGCGCGGGCGGACTCGACGCACGGCTACGACGTGACGGACCCCGGCCGCATCTCCGAGGAGCTGGGCGGCGAGGAGGGGTTCCGGGAGCTGGCGTCGGCCGGGCTGGGGGTGATCCTCGACATCGTGCCCAACCACATGGCGGCGGACGGCGAGAACCGCTGCTGGGCCGATCCGGCGCTGCGGACGCGGTTCTTCGACGTGGATCCCGTCACCGGTCGCCACCGGCGCTTCTTCGACATCGACCAGCTGGCGGGCGTGCGCCAGGAGGACCCTGAGGTGTTCGCCGAGACGCACCGGCTGGCCCTGCGGCTCGTGCGGGACGGGCTCGTGGACGGGCTGCGGATCGACCACCCCGACGGGCTGGCCGACCCGGCGGCCTATCTGCGCCGGCTGCGCTCCGATGGTGTGGAGCGGGTCTGGGTGGAGAAGATCCTCGACCCCGGCGAGCCGCTGCGCGACTGGCCGGTGGAGGGGACCGTGGGGTACGAGTTCCTGAACGACGCGGCGGCGCTGTTCGTGGACCCGGCGGGGGAGGACGTGCTCACTCGCGTCTGCCCCCCGTCCCCGCCCTTCCCCGCGATCGCTTGGCAGGCCAAGCTCGAGCAGGTGCGGGGCACCTTCGCGCCGGAGGTGCAACGACTGCGACGACTCTCCGACGCGCCGGACCTCGAGCGGGCTCTCTCGTCGCTTCCCGTTTACCGGACGTACATACCACCGGCCGAGGACGCCGACCGCGATGCACTGGCGGGTAACCCCGTGCGCGACCTGCTGCTCTCAGGGGAAGCACCCAAGGAGTTCGTCACACGCTTTCAGCAGACCACTCCCGCCGTGATGGCCAAGGGCGTCGAGGACACCGCCTTCTACCGCTACAACCGGCTCCTGGCCCTCAACGAGGTCGGCGGAGACCCTTCCCGCTTCGGAATCTCGGTGGAGCGGTTCCACGGGGGGTGCCTGGAGCGGGCGCGCCGCTTCCCCCGCGGCCTGCTGATCACCCAGACCCACGACACCAAGCGCAGCGGCGACGTGCGGGCGCGCATCGGGGCGCTGGCCGGGATGGCAGATGAGTGGGCCGAGTACGTTCGGCGCTGGCGCTCACTCGTGCCGGATGGCGCGCCGCCGTCCTGGAACGAGGCGTACCTGATCCTCCAGACGCTGGTGGGCGCGTGGCCGCTCGAGCTCCAGCGGCTCGAGGCCTACGCGGAGAAGGCGCTGCGGGAGGCGAAGGTCAACACGAACTGGGTCGAGCCCGACGCCCAGTACGAGCGCGGCGTGCGCGACTGGTGCCGCGGGCTCTACGCGAACCGCGCGTTCGTCGACGATCTCGAGGTGCTCGCGGAGAGGGTCGCCAGGGCCGGCGAGTGCTCCGCGCTCGGCCAGACGCTGCTGAAGCTCACGGCGCCCGGCGTGCCCGACGTGTACCAGGGCGACGAGCTGTGGGCGCTCTCGCTGGTTGACCCCGACAACCGCCGCCCGGTCGACTGGGATCGCCGCAGCCAGGCGCTCGCGGACCTGCGCGCCGGCGCGGCCCCCGACCGCGAGACGATCAAGCTCTTCCTGATCGAGCGCGCCCTCGCGCTGCGCGCGCGCCGGCCGGAGGCGTTCGCGGGCGGCTCGTGCACGGCCGACCGCTCCGCATACACTCCGGTCCCCGCCGGTGACCGCTGCTGCGCCTACCTGCGCGGCTCCTCCGTGCTGGCCGCGTGCGCCACCCGTCCGGGCAGCGAGGGGATCGAGCTCGAGCTGCCCGGGTCGGCCGCCGGGCGCTGGCGGGATGTCCTCTCCGGTGCGGAGCTCTCGCTTCACGGGCGCGTTCCCCTCGAGCGGCTCGCCTTCGGCGAATGGCCGGTGGCGCTGCTCGAGCGGATCGACCAATAGGCTGCCCGCCCGGAGGTGGCCGCCCGCACGCTGACGCTGTCCTGGGAGTACCCGCCGATCGTCGAGGGCGGGCTGGCGCGGCACGTGCGCAAGCTCTCGGAGGAGCTCGTGTCGCGGGACGTCGAGGTGCACGTGCTCACCCGCGGCGAGGGCGGGCTGCCCGCCGAGGAGGAGCGCGGCGGGGTGGTGGTCCACCGGGTGCCCACGCCCGCCCGCCCCACCGACCTGGGCGAGTTCGTCACCTGGGTCGAGCACATGAACTCGGACATGCTCGCCACCGGGGTCGAGCTGGGGGACCGCTTCGACTTCGACCTCGTCCACAGCCACGACTGGCTGGTCGCCCGCGCGGGACGCCACCTGGCAAACCGCTACCGCCGGTCCTGGGTGACCACCATCCACGCGACCGAGTACGGGCGCCACCAGGGCTGGGTGGACAAGCACCCGCAGTCCTACATCCACGACGTGGAGCGCTGGATGGCCCGCGGCGCCGACCGCGTGGTCACCTGCTCGCACTACATGCGCGGCCATGTGGCCGACGTGTACGGGCTCGACGAGGACAGGCTGGCGGTGATCCCCAACGGGATCGACCCCGCCGAGCTGGTACCCGTCGACGACCTCGCCACGCTGCGCGCCCACTTCGCCGCACCCGACGAGCGGCTGGTGCTGCTGGTGGGGAGGCTCGTCTACGAGAAGGGCTTCCAGCTCGCGCTCGAGGCCCTGCCCGGCCTGGTCCGGAGGATGGGCAAGCTGCGCTTCCTGGTGGCCGGGTCCGGGACGCACGAGGAGGAGCTGAAGCGCCAGGCGCGCCGGCTCGGCCTGATGCGCCACGGCACCTTCCTGGGCTGGATCGGCGACGACGTGCTCCACTCGCTCTACCGGATCGCCGACCTCTGCGTGGTGCCCTCGATCTACGAGCCCTTCGGGCTGGTGGCGCTCGAGGCGATGGTGTCGGGCTGCCCGTGCATCGTGGCCGACACCGGCGGGCTGCGCGAGGTCGTGCCAAACGAGGACGTCGGCCTGCGCTTTCGCTCCCGCGACCCCCGCTCGCTCGCGACGATGGTCGAGCGCGTGCTCACAGACGACGACCTGCGCGACCGCCTGGTCACCGAGGCCAGCGAGCACGTGCTGCGCTTCGACTGGACCGATGTGGCCCGCCAGACCGGCGCGCTCTACGAGGAGCTGCTGGCGACGCGGGTCTGACGGACGCCGGCCCTGCCGCGACCGCCGCGGCGGGGGTCCGGCACGAAAGTGGCCTATAGGTCAACAAACGTGCCTAACCCCCCAACGGGCTCCCCTTCATCGCCGCCGTTCAGAACGCGCGGGCACCCCACCCACGACGGCGCCACGCGCTACGGCCCCATCGACCACAGCGGTAGGCCCCACCACCCCACCGTCACCCACCCGAGAACCCGCCAGCAGGCACGCCCGCGGCCCCACGCGCACCGCATCCCCCACCCGCACCGGCCGCACGCTCAGCGGCCGCTCCCCGTCAGACCGACCCGCATCACCCACCGTCAGCGCCGTGTCGCTCACCATCGCCTCGTCGCCCACAAGGCAGCGCTCGCCGATCGACACCAGCTCGTTCGCCGCCAGCACGCACTCCACGCCGATCAGGGTTCCCGCGCCGACCCGCACCTCGCCGCTCGCCCGCACCGTGGAGCGGTCGCCAAGCCAGGCGCCGTCGCCCAGCGTGAGCCGCGCCCCGCGGGCGAGCTTCAGGCGCACGCCGCGCCCCAGGAAGGAGCGCTTGCCGAGCGAGATGCGCCGCCCGAAGCGCAGCCGCAGCCGGGCGCGGCGGGCGAGCAGGCGCAGCGGCGGGCGCCCCCCGCCCGTCAGGCAGGCCGGCACTCCGGTCGGGGCGGGCACCGGCTCCGTCACCGCTCGCGCCCCGGGCGCGTCAGGGCCCCGCGCTGCACGTCCGGAAGAATGACGCCATGGACGAAGTGATGATCAAGGCCCGGCACAACGGGCCCTACAAGGTGACGGGTCCGGTGAAGGTGATCGACGCGGACGGGACCGAGTACGACCTCTCCGACAAGGGCGACACCGTGGCGCTCTGCCGCTGCGGCGGCTCCACCACCAAGCCGTTCTGCGACGGCACGCACTCGAAGATCGGCTTCGAGGCCGCGGAGCGGGCCGTGGCGGAGTCGGCGTAGAACTCCAGCAGCGCCTCCGCGCTCGGCTTCGGGTCGAGCGTCAGCTCTGGCGGCTCGTGGTCGGCCACCCAGCCGGCCACGATGCGCACCTCGTCGACCTCGTCCGCGGGCACGACACTGCGCCCGCCCGGACGGGCCAGCGTCGCCTTCGTGCGCTCCACGAGCTCCGAGGGGCCGGGCAGCGGCCCCCAGTCGACCAGCCGCCCGCGCACGAGCCAGAAGGCATCGTGACGCTCCTTGGTCGGGTGGCTGGCGATCACGAGCCGCGGGGCCGAGTGGGTGGCCCGCAGCACGCCCTCGAGCCGTTCGAGCACCCAGGCCAGCCGGTCGCGCCGCCGCAGCAGCGCGGCGGAGCGCTCGTAGCGGCGCTCGTCGGACGCCGCCCGCATGCGACGCTCGATCTCGGCGATCAGCGCCTCGCCGGCCCCGGGCCGCTCGAAGTGCGACAGCGCGAGGTCGAGCTGGCGGCGGTAGGCGTTGGGGTCGAGGTCGCCCAGGCAGGGCGACACGCAGCGGCCCATCTGGCCGTATGCCGAGGGATGCTCGCGCTGCTTGAGCCTGCGGCCGCAGTGGCGCAGGCGGTAGAGCGAGGTGAGCTGGTCGGCCAGCTCGCTCGCCAGCGGGCGCGAGCCGAGCGGCCCCACGTTCACGGCGTTTCCCGGCGCCGGCTCGGCCGCCACCTCCAGCACCGGATAGGGGATGTCGAGCCGGCAGCGCAGGTAGCAGTAGCGGTCGGTGCGCTTCAGCTTGACGTTGCCGGCCGGCTTCCAGGCCTTGATCAGCCGGTTCTCCAGCACGAGCGCGCCGAGCTCGGAGTTGGTGGGCCGGTAGTCGACGATCTCCGCCCGCTCGGTCCAGCCAGCCGGGGCGCAGAAGTGGGCACGCGCGCGCGAGCGCAGCGACACCGACTTGCCCACGTACAGCGGCCGGCCGCGCTCGTCGCGGAAGATGTACACGCCCGGATCGTCGGGCAGCGTGGAGAGGTCGGGCCGCTCGGAGGGCGGGATGCGCTCGGCCGGCTTTGGTTTGCCCGTGCGGGCATCCAGCCCGCACTGTGATGGCATCGGCGCCGTCCCGGCGCCGTAACTGGCGCGCCGCCGCCCGCGCAGCAGCTCGACCGCGTCGGCCACGGTGGGGACGTTGGCGCACAGGCGCGGGAAGAGCGCGCAGAACACGCGCGCGCAGGTGAGCGCGTCGGGCAGCGCGCGGTGGACCTCCGTCACGTCGATGCCGAGCGATCCGGCCAGCGGCGCCAGCGAGCGCCTGCGCGCCAGCGGCGCGAAGCGGCGCGCCAGCTGGACGGTGCAGAGCACCGGCGGAGCCGGCCACCGAAGCCCACAGCGCTCGAAGCCCTGGCGCAGCACGCTCGTGTCGAAGCGGGCCGAGTGGGCCACCAGCACGCGCCCGGCGAGCAGCTCGGCCAGCTCCTCGAGCACCTCGTGCGGCGGCGGCGCGGCGTCCACCATCGCCTGGGTGATCCCGGTGAAGCGCTGGATCCCCCGCGAGAGCGGCCTTTCCGTCCGCACCAGGGAGTCGAATGTGTCGTGGAGCTCGCCGCCGCCCACGAGGACCGCGCCGACCTCGGTCAGCTCGCAGAGGTCGCCGGCCAGGCCGCTGGTCTCGGTGTCGACGGCGAGGAACTCGGCCCCGGCCAGGGGTTGGTCGCGCAGATCCACGAACGACCGATGCAACCCTGCGCGTCGGACGGATCGCACGTCTGGCCGCAAGCAGCCGGCTTGGCCGGCTGCGCGCGGATCGCTCTCGAATGCTGCCGACTCCGGGGCGAAGCCGTCCTGCGCCGGGCTTAGCCTCGCCGAGATGGCTCGCTCCGCCAGCGTCTACGCCTGCTCGTCCTGCGGGCACCAGAGCCCCAAGTGGCACGGCCGCTGCCCGGGCTGCGGCGAGTGGAACTCGCTCGCCGAGGAGGCGCGGACGTCGGCCTCGGCGGGAGGCCACGGCCGGGCTGGCGGACCGGCCGGTCGCCGCGCGGGGGCGGCCGCGCTGCGGCCGGTACGGCTCCGCGAGGTCGAGGCGGCCCGGATCGAGCGGCTCTCCACCGGCGTCGCCGAGCTCGACCGGGTGCTGGGCGGGGGCCTGGTGCCCGGCTCACTGGTGCTGATCGGCGGCTCGCCGGGGATCGGCAAGTCCACCCTCACCACCGGCGCGCTCGGAAACCTCGCCGCGGCCGGCCGCAGGGTGCTGTACGTCTCGGGCGAGGAGTCGGCCGCCCAGGTCAAGCTGCGCGCCCAGCGGCTCGGGCCGGGCGCGCTGAGCGTGCCGATCGTGGCCGACACCGACCTGGAGGCCGTGCTGGCCACGCTCGAGGCCGAGCGCCCCGACGCATGCGTGATCGACTCGGTGCAGGTGCTCTACGACCCGGCGCTGAGCGGGGCGCCGGGCTCGGTGGGCCAGGTGCGCGAGGTGGCCGGCCGCGTGATGCGGGTGGCCAAGGAGCGCGGCATCGCCACGCTGCTCGTGGGTCACGTGACCAAGGAGGGCTCGCTGGCCGGGCCGCGGGTGCTCGAGCACCTGGTCGACTGCGTGCTCTCGTTCGAGGGGGAGCGCGAGCGCACCTACCGCACGCTGCGGGCGCTGAAGAACCGGTTCGGCTCGACCAACGAGGCCGGCGTCTTCGAGATGCGCGAGCAGGGACTGGTCGAGGTGGAGGACGCGTCGGCCCGATTCCTGAGCGAGGCGACGCGGGCGCCGGGCTCGGTCGTGCTGTGCGCGATGGAGGGCTCGCGGCCGCTGCTGGTGGAAGTGCAGGCGCTGGTGGCGCCGAGCGAGCTGGTGCCGCCGCGCCGGGTGGCCAACGGCGTGGATCGCAACCGGCTGGCGCTGGTGCTGGCCGTGCTGGCGCGGCACGGGGGCGTCTCGCTGGGATCGAGCGACGTTTTCGTGTCGGTCGCCGGGGGCGTGCGGGTGGACGAGCCGGGCGCGGACCTGGCGATCGCACTCGCGTTGGCGTCGGCCGCGCGCGGTGTCGACCCCGGCACGGAGGGCCGGCCGCTGGCCGCCTTCGGCGAGCTCGGCCTGACCGGCGAGCTGCGCCACGTGGCCCACGCCGACCGCCGGCTGGCCGAGGCGGCCAGGTTCGGTCTCGGCGCCGTGGTCCGCCCAGGCGAGCGAACGAGCACGCTGCGCCACGCGCTGCTGGCGATGAAGGGCGACGCCCGAGCCCGCGCGGCGTAGCGGTGCCCCCGCGGACGGCTCGGGTGCCCCCGCGGACGGCTCGCGGTGCCCAGCGGACGGCTCGCGGTGCCCCGCGGACGGCTCGGCCGCCCGGCCCGGCGTGACCCGCCTTGACGCCGGAGCGCCCTCCCTCAACCCCCCGCTCGCGGCGGCCTTCTTCCAGGCCCTCGATGCGGGCTCCTGAGCGCCGAAAATCCCTGCAAACCCCCCACAACGAGGCGAACGCGAGCCTTTTCACGTAGAATCGGTGTCCATGCCGTACGCCGGGGACGACGTCGCAGAGCTCGAAGCCCGGCAGGAACCAAGGCTCGTCCGAGCGCTGGAGATGGTCGCTCCCGGCACCGCGGTGCGCGAGGGACTCGACAGCATCGTCCAGGGTGGCACCGGCGCGCTCGTCTGCATAGGCGAGTCGGAGGAGCTGTCGTTCCTGCTGTCGGGTGGCGTGAAGCTGGAGGTCGACTACACGCCCGCCCTGCTGTACCAGCTGGCCAAGATGGACGGGGCGATCGTGCTCGCCTCGAACGGCACGAAGATCCTCTGGGCCAACGTGCAGCTGATGCCGGACCCCACGATCCTCTCGCTCGAGACCGGCACCCGCCACCGCACCGCCGAGCGCGTCTCAAAGCAGACCGACGCCCTGGTCATCGCCATCTCCGCCAGCCGCAGCGTAGTCTCGCTCTACCTGGACGGTGCCAAGTACATCCTCGAGGACATCCCGGTGGTGCTGGCCAAGGCCAACCAGGCGCTCGCCACGCTCGACAAGTACCGCAGCCGGCTCGACCAGGTCTCCACCCGCCTGACGGCGCTCGAGTTCGAGGGCGGCGTCACGCTCCACGACGTGCTCACGGTGCTCCAGCGCGCCGAGCTCGTCACGCGCATGGCGGTGGAGATCGAGCGCTACATCGTCGAGCTGGGCGCGGAGGGGCGCCTGATCGAGATGCAGCTGGAGGAGACCATGGTCGGGGTGGCGGCCGACAAGTCGGCGCTCGTGCGCGACTACATCGCCGAGCCCTCGGAGGAGGGGTTCGCGCGGGTGCTGGACCTGCTCGCGCGGCTGCCCCACCAGGACCTGCTCGACTTCGGGCGGCTGGCCGAGCTGCTCGGGTACGACCGCAAGATGAACACGCTCGACCACCCCGCCTCGCCGCGGGGGTACCGCATCCTGGGGCGCATCCCGCGCCTGCCCAAGATGGTGGTGCAGTCGATCGTGCGCGAATTCAACGGATTGGACGAGATCCTCGCCGCCACCGACCCGGAGCTGGAGTCCGTGGACGGCGTCGGGGACATGCGGGCGAAGGACATCCGCGAGGGCCTTCGCCGCCTGCAGGAGATCAACCTCGTGGACCGCTATCTGCAAACCTGATTCAGTCAACGGCGGCCATGGCGCCGCGCGCGTAGGAGGGAACACCATTAGCGACGCAGTGATGGAGCAGGAGATCGACGTCGAGGACCTCGAGATCGACCGCGAGCCCGCCGTCTACGAGATCGGTGACCAGGTCGTCTATCCCCATCACGGGGCAGGCAAGGTCCTCAAGAAGGAGATGAAGGAGGTGCTGGGCGAGAAGCGCGAGTACCTCACCATCAAGATCCTTCACAACGACATGACCGTCATGGTCCCGTGCTGCAACGCCGACAAGGCGGGACTCCGGCGCGTGATCGGGGAGGACGACGTCAAGAAGGTCCTGTCGATCCTCCGCGACGACGTGAGCCAGATGCCGAAGAACTGGAATCGGCGCTTCAAGCACAACCGCGAGAAGATCAAGACGGGCGACGTCTTCGAGCTCGCCGAGGTGGTGCGCAACCTCGCCATCCGGGAGCAGGAGAAGGGGCTCTCCACCGGCGAGAAGCAGATGTACACCCGCGCCAAGAAGATCCTCGCCTCCGAGCTGATGTACGTGCTCGACATGGAGGAGGACGAGGCGGAGGGGCACCTCGAGGAGCTGATCGTCGAGGCCCACACGAGCCGCAACGGGGCGGCGGCCGCTACCGCGTAGCCCGCAACCGGCCAGGAATCGACGGGGGGATGCCGAACCCTGCGCAGCCGGCCGAGCCGGCTGCTTCGGGCCTGGGGGCGTGAGCGCCCGGCCCGCATCCGTCGTCGGGATCGTTCCGGCTGGCGGCAGCGGCGAACGCCTTGGTGCCGAGCGGCCCAAGGCGTTCGTGGTTTGTGCCGGACGGACGCTGCTCGAGTGGAGCGTCGAGGTGCTGTCGGCGGTCTGTGACCGGGTGATCGTCGCCGTGCCGGCCGGACACGAGCGCCCCGGGT
>JBOGXS010000178.1:0-7189 GCA_050693815.1 Thermoleophilaceae bacterium
CCGCGGCGCCCTCCGCGCGGCGCAGGCGGGCCAGCACGCGCCGTCCCGCACGCGGCAGCTCGGCGGCAGGCGCGATCGAGCCGAGCGCGGTCACGGTCGCCGGCGCGGCGGGAATCGGGGCAGCGGGGTCGCGGGCGAGGAAGCCGGCCGTCAGGTGCACGGGCACCCCGGACATGGCCTGATCGATGCGCGCCAGCAGCCGCCCGGTGCCCGGGCCGGCGATGCCGGCGTACACCACGGCGTCCGGGCGCTCCTCCGCCAGCTCGCGCACCACGTCGGGGACCTCGTCCACCCGCCCGCCGTACTCCTCGGCGGCCACCGGCTCGGGCCCGTCGCGGCGGCCGAGCGCCACCAGCACCGCGCCCAGCTCGCGGGCGGCGATCTCGCTGTCGAACAGCACGGCGATCCGCTCCACGCCATCCTCGCGCAGCTCGGCGAGCAGGACCTCGGCCTCCAGCTCGTCGGGGGGCACCAGGCGCAGGAAGCTGCGCCGGCCGCTCGGGTAGTAGCGCTCGGGCCCGGCCCGCGGGCGCCCCAGCGGCGTCCGCGTGAGGCTGGTGAGCCCGTCGATGGTCGAAACCTGGAGAACGTCGGCCTCGTTGGTGATCGGCACCGACACCGCCGAGCCGCCGTGGTCGAGCTCGCCGAGGTAGGCGATGGCCTTCGGGTCGTCCGCGGCCCGCTCGGCGTTGGCGCTCACCTGGTCCGGGTCCCACAGGCGCTCGCCGGGCTCGTTCGCGTAGAGCTCGACCAGCTCGACCCCGAGCCCGCCGGCCCGACCGCCCGCGTCGGCCAGTGCGAGCCGCTGCCCGGCGGCCACCGCGCGCGCCGCCCCGGCCGACACGCCCGAGCGCGGAAGGCTCGAGTAGACGGTCACCCGATCGCCCGCGATCCGGGTCGAGCGCTCCTCCCCTCCCAGGCAGCCGCCGAGCGCGAGCGCGGCGCAGGCGAGTGCGGCAACTGTGGGCTTCCAGGCCAAGCCGCAGATTGTGACGAGCCCGCCCGCCGATTCCCGGCCGGTTATCTTCTCGCCGGTGCGCATCGGCGTCCTCACCGGCGGAGGTGACTGTCCCGGTCTGAACGCCGTCATCCGCGCGGTGGTGCGCAAGGGGATCGACGCCTACGGGCACGCCATCGTCGGCTTCCGCGACGGCTGGCGCGGGCCGCTCGAGAGCACCTACGAGGAGCTCACGATCGAGTCGACCCGCGGCATCCTGCCCCGCGGAGGGACGATCCTGCGCTCCTCGCGCACCAACCCGTTCGCGCACGCGGACGGGGCGGAGCGCATCGCCGCGAGCCTGCGCACGCTCAACCTGGAGGGGCTGATCGCGATCGGGGGCGAGGACACCCTGGGGGCCGCCGCCCGCCTGCACGCCGACCACGGCCTGCCGGTGCTCGGCGTGCCGAAGACGATCGACAACGACCTCGGCGGCACCGACATGACGTTCGGGTTCGACACCGCCGTGCAGATCGCCACCGAGGCCATCGACAGGCTGCACACCACGGCCGAGAGCCACAACCGCGTGATGATCGTGGAGGTGATGGGCCGGCACGCCGGCTGGATCGCGCTCCACTCGGGTCTCGCCGGCGGCGCCGACGTGATCCTGATACCGGAGCGCCCCTTCGACATCGAGGAGGTGGTGCGGCTGATCCACCGCCGCCACTCGCGCGGGCGCTATTTCTCGATCGTGGTGGTGGCGGAGGGGGCCGTGCCCGTCGCCGGAACCCTCGAGGTGCGCTCCGCCGTGCGCGAGGGGGCGGGCTCGGCCCCCACCGGAGCGATATCTGACGCCCGCGACGAGTTCGGCCACGAGCGGCTCGGAGGGATCGGGCAGCTGCTCGAGCGGGAGATCGGCGAGCGCACCGGCTTCGAAACGCGCGCCACTGTGCTCGGACACATCCAGCGCGGCGGGACCCCGACGGCCTTCGACCGCGTGCTGGCCACCCGCCTCGGCCTGGCCGCGATCGACGCGGCCCACGCAGGCCGCTGGGGCGTGATGCCCGCGCTGAAGGGCAGCCGGATCGAGCTGGTCCCGCTGGGCGACGCGGTGGCCGAGCTGCGCACGGTGCCGCCGGAGGAGTACGCGGCCGCCGAGGCGTTCTTCGGGTAGCCGGCTGCAAGCCATCGCTCCGCGGCGTCCTCGGTCGCCGCCGGGCAGAGCCCTGCCGGCTCCCTGCGTCCTAGCGGAGCGGGGCTTTCGCTCGGCCAGGCCGGACCATCCGATCTGGATCTGCCGCGCTATGCGCGGTCGATCCAGATGGCGTGGCTATCGCCGGCGCTACCCGGTGCGGGCGGCGCCCTTTTCCTCGATGGGGGCGGTCTCGCGGCCGAGCAGCTGGTCGAGGAAGGGCCTCAGGATCGTGTAGGCGGCGGCCGCCACCACCATGAAGGCGGTGAGGATGAATGCATCGAAGGCCTTGATCCCGAAGGCCCAGGCGGCGATCCACCACACGAGGCCCACGGTGAGCGCGACGAGGACGATCAGCGGCCGGCCCCCCGCCCCGCGACGGCGCGGCGCACCCGCGTGGCCGCGTTGAAGGCGCCCTTCATCGCTCGCTCGGCGCCCGAGTCCTGCGGCGGCAGCATGCCGACCTGGCGGGCGAACTCGGCGCCGTCGTAGTAGGCCGTGTTGGTGACGATCATGCCGTCCTCCAGCTCGACGAAGTCCAGCCCGCGCAGCTCGACCGGCCTGCCCGTGGGCTCGATTCCCTGGAACGGCCCGCCCGTGAAGCTCCCGCTCAGACGCCACTCGACGGCGGCCTCGCTCTCGCCGGCCACGAGGCGGGTGACGGTGAAGTCCAGGTCGGGCACGGCGGCGAACGTCTCGCGGAAGAAGCTCTCGAGCTCGGCCGGGCCGCGCAGCACGCCGATCGGAACGAGGTCGCCGACCACGTTCGGGCTCCAGTGCTCGGCCATCGCCCGGACGTCGTGGCGAGCGAGGGCGTCGAAGTAGCTGCGGACGCGTTCCTCGACCGCCTTGCGCCTGGTGATGCGGCGCCTCCGCGGCTTGGTCTCGGCGGGCGCGGCGGACTCGGCAGTTGCCGTGGCGGCGCCGTCCTTAGCGCCGTTCTGGGTCTTGGTCTGAGCCATGGTCACGCCACCCTACCTTCGGCGCAGGGCCTGCGCCAGCTCCCCGACCAGCTCGCCGACCGCGCCCGGGCCTCCCTCGGCCGCGGCGCGCACAACGCGGCTTCCCACGATCACGCCGTCGGCGATCTCCGCGACCGCGCGGGCCTGCTGGGCGGTCGAGATCCCGAAGCCCACCGCCACCGGCAGCTCGGTCCCGGTGCGCACGAGTCCGACGGTCTCCGCCAGCCCCGGGGGCAGCTCGCTGCGCTCGCCGGTCGTGCCCGTCAGCGACACCGTGTAGACGAACCCGCGCGCGCCGGCCCCGATCTCCAGGGCGCGCTCGGGCGGGGTCGTCGGGGCCACCAGCGGAACCAGCGCGAGCCCCTCGGCGTCGCACGCCGCGCGCACCTCGCCCGCCTCGTCGTGCGGGAGGTCTGGGACGATCAGACCGGACGCGCCGGCCGCCGCCGCGCGCAGGGCGAAGGCCTCCGCGCCCGCGGTCATCACCACGTTGACGTAGACCATCAGCACGACGGGCACCCGCTCGGCCAGGCGCTCGCAGGCCCGCAGCACGCCGTGCGGCGTCGCGCCGGCGGCCAGCGCCTCGGTGGCGGCGGCGTGGATCACCGGGCCGTCGGCGAGCGGGTCGGAGAAGGGCACGCCGAGCTCGATCAGGTCGGCGCCCGCGTCGGCCGCCGCCAGGCCGGCGGCGATCGACGTGTCCAGGTCCGGGTGGCCGCCCATCAGGTAGGGCATGAGCGCGGCCCGCTTGCCGCCGCTGGCGGGGTGACGCCCTCCGGGCCCACCCCGCGCGGTGGCGAAAGCGGCCGCGATCCGGTCGACGCCGGTGGCGGCGACGCTCACGCGACTGGCTCCCCTTCACCGCGCGCCGTTACGTCCGCTGCCGACTGCACCTCGGCCAGATCCTTATCGCCCCGCCCGGAGAGCGTCACGAGGTGCAGGCCCGGGCCCGGGTTCGCGAGGAGCCAGGCGAGCGCGTGCGCGGGCTCCAGCGCCGGCAGGATCCCCTCCAGCTCGGACATCCGGCGGAAGGCCGCCACGGCCTCTGCGTCCGGCACGGCCACGTAGCGGACCCGGCCCGTGTCGCGCAGGTGGGCGTGCTCGGGCCCCGACCCGGGGTAGTCGAGCCCGGCCGAGATCGAGTGCGCCTCGAGGATCTGGCCCGCCTCGTCCTGCAGCACAGCCGACATCGCCCCGTGCAGCACGCCCCGGGCGCCGGTCGTGAGCGGCGCCGAGTGGCGCCGCGTCTCGAGCCCCTCCCCCGCCGCCTCCACGCCCACCAGCTCAACGCCGGCGTCGTCGACGAAGGCGGCGAAGGTGCCGATCGCGTTCGAGCCTCCGCCCACGCAGGCGATCACCCGGTCCGGCAGCCGGCCGGCCGCCTCGAGCAGCTGCGAGCGCGCCTCGGCGCCGATGACCCGCTGCAGGTCGCGCACGAGCGCCGGGTAGGGCGCCGGGCCCACGGCCGAGCCGATGATGTAGTGGGTCGTGGCCACGTTGGCGACCCAGTCGCGGATGGCCGCCGAGACCGCCTCCTTGAGCGTGCGGGCGCCGGCCTCGACCCCCACCACCTCCGCTCCCAGCAGGCGCATCCGCTCCACGTTGGGACGCTGGCGGCGCATGTCCTCGGTGCCCATGTAGACGACGCACTCGAGCCCGAGCAGCGCGCAGGCGGTGGCCGCCGCCACGCCGTGCTGGCCGGCGCCGGTCTCTGCGATCACGCGCGGCTTGTCCATGCGCCGGGCGAGCAGGGCCTGGCCGAGCGCGTTGTTGATCTTGTGCGAGCCCGTGTGGGTGAGGTCCTCGCGCTTCAGCCACACCTCGCCGCCCACCTCGGCGGAGAGCCGCTCTGCTCGGTAGAGGGGCGTGGGCCGGCCGACGTAGTCGCGCAGCAGGCGCGCCAGCTCGTCGCCGAAGCCCGGATCGGAGCGGGCGGCGACCCACTCGCTCTCCAGCTCGTCGAGCGCCGGGATCAGCGTCTCCGGCACGTAGCGCCCGCCGTAGGGGCCGAAGCGGCGCTCGAGCGCGGGGGCGCTCACGCCACCGCGCCCAGGCGCTCGTCGGCCGCGGCCACCGCGCGCGCGAAGGCGGTCAGCTTGGCCGGGTCCTTGCGCCCGGGAGCGGCCTCGGTGCCGCTGGCGACGTCGACCGCGAACGGGCGCGCCGCCTCGATCGCAGCTCCCACGTTGTCCACCGTCAGGCCGCCGGAGAGCACCACCGGGGGCCGGCGCGGGTGCAGGCGCGCGAGCTCCCAGTCGAAGCTCTCCCCCGTTCCGCCCGGGCTGCGCGGCGAGTAGGCGTCGAGCAGGTGGAAGTCGGTGTGGAAGCGCTGCAGGTCCTGCACCTGGGCGGCGTCGCGCACCCGCACGGCCTTCATGACCTTCGTCCCCGTGCGGCGGGCGGCCTCGCGGCAGTAGGCGGGGCCCTCGTCGCCGTGCAGCTGCAGCATCGAGAGGCGGCAGACGTCGGCCGTGGCGGCCACCTCGTCCAGGGTGGCGTTCACGAACACGCCGACGAGCTCGATCCTGCGGTGCAGCTCGGCGCCGATCGCCTCCGCGTCCTCGAGCGCGCAGGCGCGCGGGCTCGGGGGCCAGAAGATCATGCCCAGCGCCCAGGCTCCCAGCTCGGCGACCCGGCGAGCGTCCGCCGGGTCGCTCACGCCACACATCTTCACGCGGGTCATAGCCCGGAGAAGGCTACGGCAGGGAGAACGGCGACTACGGCAGGGAGAAGGGCGGTTCCCCGGGCTCGCCCTCCGGCGTCGGCTGCCCGCCGAGCTCGTCGGGGCGCTCGCCCAGCTCGACGCGCAGGGTCCGCGTGTCGTCGCCGCGGCGCACCTCGAGCGAGATCGAGTCGCCCGGCTGCTTGCCGGCCACGGCGCTCACCACCTGGTCGGCGCTCGTCACCTCCTCGCCGTCCACCGAGACGATCACGTCGCCCGGCGATGCGATGCCGCCAGCCGGATCGCTCTCGGTGCCGCGCACCCCCGCGTCTTGGGCCGGGCTGCCGTCCTCGACGGACTCCACGAGCACGCCCTCGTCCACCGGGAGGTCGACCTCGTCTGCCACGGCCTCGGACACGTCGAGCATGCGCACGCCGAGGTAGGCGCGCTCGATGTCCTCGCCCCTGCGCAGGCTGGGCAGAAGCTGCTTGGCCGTGTTCACCGGCACCGCGAAGCCGATGCCCACCGAGCCCTGGCCGCCGCCCGTGGCGATCTGCGAGTTGATGCCGATCACGCGGCCCTGGGCGTCGAGCAGCGGGCCGCCCGAGTTGCCCGGGTTGATCGAGGCGTCGGTCTGGATGACGTTCGCGATCGAGAAGCCGCTCGGGGCGTCGATGCGGCGCTGGAGCGCGGACACGATCCCCGTGGTCACGGTGCGCTGAAGGCCGAACGGGTTGCCGATCGCCACCACCGGATCGCCCACCTCGAGCTGGGAGGAGTCGCCGAGCGGCAGCGCGGTCAGGTCCTCGACCTCGCCGGGATCGATCTTCAGCACCGCGAGGTCGCTGTCCAGGTCCACCCCGCGCACCTCGGCGTCGATCGGCTCGCCGTCCTCCTCGAAGCTGACCGTCACCTCCTCGGCGCCGTCAACCACGTGCGCGTTGGTGAGGATCGTGCCGTCCTCGTCCACCACGAAGCCCGAGCCGGTGGCGGTGCCCTCCTGCTGGCCGAACACCGACGACGCGCTCACGCCCTGGGCCTGGACGAAGACCACCCCGCGGCCCTCCTCACGGTAGATCTCCTGCACCGTGCGGCCGCCGCCCGCCGCGGGGTCGGACGCGGGCTGCGAGATCGGCGCCTGGTTTCGCACCACGGTGGTGGAGTCGCCAGTCTCGATCACGTCGGTGGCGATCAGCACGGCGCCGAGCACCAGCACGATCAGGCCGCCGAGCGCGCCGGCGATCAGGGTCGAGGCGACGGGGCGCCGCTGCTTCTCGGGAGAGATCACGGGGTTCATGGCACCAGTTCTAGAGCGCCAACCTTAGAGGGGGGTAAATACACGCTCACACCGGGCGCGGCCCGCCGGGCGGGATGGCGAGCAGGCCCCGCAGGCGCCCGCGCAGGCCCCCGCTGGAGCCGAGCTCGCGGCGCAGCGT
>JBOGXS010000179.1:0-3475 GCA_050693815.1 Thermoleophilaceae bacterium
GTACTGGATGAGTACGAAGCCGTCGCCGCCCCACGCCCCCGTATCGAACACGGCACCGGGCGGGCCGAAGCCCGACCCACCGCCGCCACCGGCACCGATGAGGTAGCTGCGTCCGCGCTTGACGTCGGAGCCGCCGCCCCCACCGCCACCGGCGTTGTCGACGGAGCCACCGGCGGCTCCTGTGCCGCCGCCGTTGAACCCGCCCGCGCCGGCCTCGAGCTCGCCACCGGCGACGCCAAGACAGCCCACGTTCACCTGGAGCGTTTCGCCCGGCGTCACGTTGAGTGTGGCAAAGGCCGCGCCGCCGAGGCCGGCGACGCCACCATCTGAGAGTCCGTCTTGGCCGTCGCCGCCCTGCGCACCGAGTACCAGTGCGTCGATCTGGGTCACCCCGCCGGGAACGACGAAGCTCTGCGCGGCATTCACACACTCGAACCCGACGAGCGTGTGCGGCCGCGGCGCCTTGACCGGTGTACATGCGGCCAGCACCAGCGCGCCTCCCGCGAGGGCACAGACCGCGACTCCTCGGGCCGACACGTTCCAGCTCCGCCGTATCGTAATGGCCGGATCAGCGTTGCCGCGCGCTGCGTCATTTCGCCGCCGCTGCACAGACGGCGACGCACGGGATCTCGTAGCCGCGGTTGCTCTTGAATCGCTCCAGCGCTGCCTCGCACTGCGCGGTGAGCGTCCGGCGGTCGGCGTCGGACAGCGCCTGGACGGCGAGGCCGATCGGACCAGCGGTATCGGCGATCGTCTGCACGTACTCATCGATGTCGGGGAGAGCGAAGCAGCCCGTGACCTGCTCCGTACGCACGTGACGGAACCCCGTGTCCTGGAGCAGTGTCCGCAGCCGCTCAGGGTCCGCGAGGACGAAGGGCCCGGGGCCACCCGGCTCGGGTGGGGTCAGGTGGCCCCCCTCGACCAGGACCATCATCGCGGCGGTGAAGAACGGGTTGCGCTCGGGTGCGCCCCACACGGCGAGGGTCGCACGGCCGTCCGGTCGTAGGACGCGCCGGGTTTCCGCCAAGGCCGCGCTCGGGTCGGCCAGGAGCATGTAGCCGAACCGGCACAGCACGCCGTCCACCGAGTCGGTGTCGAGCCTGATGTGCTCGGCATCGATGATGCGGTAGTCCACGTTGGTGAGCCCGAGCTCCGAGCCGCGCCGGCGCGCCGCGGCCAGCATCGCCGGGGAAAAGTCGCTGCAGATGAGGTGGCCGTCCTCGCCAATCAGGGCGGCCGCCTCGAAGCCGGTGTCACCGACGCCGGCCGCGAGTTCGAGCACGGTCTCGCCAGGGCGCGGCGCGAGCGCCTCGATCATCCACTCGCGCACCGGTGTCGAGACCTGCTCGATGTCGGCCCGCCGCCGTTCCCACGTCGGCGCGATCCGTTCAGCGATCTCGTAGGTAAAGGCACGGTAGGTATCGCGCGTCTCGCCCATGCTGGCTTCTCCCCTCAACCGGCGGTCGTTACCTGTCGGGGTCTCGAGCAGTCGCGCTGTCGAGTTGTCGACGCTACGGACGCTACGAGTCGCTGGCTGGGCGGGCGATGGGGAGTTCTCCCCATGCGACCAATCCGTGCTCCATCGCCACCAGCGTCGCGGCGGATCGGGTAGACACGGTGAGCTTGCTGTAGGCGTTCTGGATGTGGTGATCGGCGGTCTTGCCCGAGATCCCGAGCGCGCGGGCGATCTGTTTGGTCTGGAGGCCCCGGGCGAGTAGACGAACGACCTCGACCTCGCGTTCGGTCAGCCCTGCGGGACGTTCCAGTCGCGGCGCCGGCTGCCCCGCGGCGTCGATCACTGCGCTCACGGCGTCGGTGTCGAGCCGCCCGGCCCGCGCGTCGTCCGCGAGCATCTGGGCTGCCTCACTCTTGCTGAACGCGTCGCGATACGGTCTCGGCTCCGTCATCGCCTGGTACGCGTCCGCCGCCGCGAGCAAGCGCGCCGCGAGTGTCAGTTCCGCGCCGGCGGCTCCGCGGTGGTACCCGGAGCGATCGAGCCGCTCATGGTGTGCCCCTGCAACCGGCGCCAGCGCGGCGAGGAACGGGGAGCGAGTCAGCACCCGGTCGGTGTGATACGGGTGCAACCTCACCTGCTCCCACTCGGCCACGGTCAACCGTCCTTGCTTCTCCCACACTGCTGCACCCACGCCGACCCGCCCGATGTCGTGGACGAGCCCGGCGCGCCGGATCGCTCGGACCGCGGCCGGGTCGAGCCGACACGTTGCCGCCGCGGCTGCCGCCAGCTCCGCGACGCCGGTGGAATGGCCGACCAGGTGCGGGGAGATCAGGTCGGTGAAACCGGCCATCGCCACCAGCGCCCGCTCGATCGCGTCACCCTCGAGCGTCAGCGAGGGGCGCGGTTCACACGCCAGTGCTTCCTCCCACGCCGACGCCTCGGCATCAAAGCCGAGGATCGCACGGGCGTCGTCGACGAAGCAGGCGGCCACCTCGGGATCGAAAGCGTGGCCGGCGCGCTCGCGGATCACGGCAACGGCCCGCTCCCCGCCGCCGAGTAGACCTTGCACGGCGGCGTCCATGGCGACATGAGTGATCCGAATCGCCGGCGGGATCTCGTCGCCCTTGGCCCGGCTCAGTGCCCCCTTGCCGTCCCAGCGCTCAGTCATGTTGGGGAAGAGCCGCGGCACGGAATCGGGAAGGCCGAGCTGCTCGCTCAGGGTCTGCGCCACCTCGCAGAGCGCGGCGAGTTGGGGCTTGTGCAACTTCGCCGCTCGCGGCAGCCGGCGGGCAACCTGGATCGCCCGGAGGGGCAGCGCGCTCTCGGGGTTCGGCAGCGCCCCGATAATCCCGGCAAACTGCTGGCGCGGCGACCCGAAGATCACCGGGCCCAACTTCGTCGTCAGGGAGCCACCGAAGACCTCAGCCGCGACCCAGGCTTCGGTCGTACAACCAGAATGAGCAAGCAGGCTCCCGTAGTACGTCTCCATCGCGGTCTGACTGTCGACTCCCAGTCGGTCTGCGAGCCGCATCGCGATCAATGTCGTTTGCAGGCCATGTTCGAACGGGAAGCCCATACCGAGGTCGGTGGCCAGGCAGAGCGCCCCGGCGAGCTCAGCGGTGCGCACCCGCTCTGCGCTCGGAACGTGCGGCGACACGCTTGAACGGTAATCCCATCGCCGATCAACCGCTCGGCGACGCGCAGCCGAGGCAGAGCAGGGTGTGCTCGTCTGCTCGCGCGAGGCAAGACGAACCGCATGATCGCCGGGGAGCTCTTCATCAGCGAAAAGGACGGTGCCGTCACATGTCGGTCACATCTTCACCAAGCTCCGGCCTGTTGTCGCGTTCGGCGACAACCGCCCACGCGTACCGGCGCAACCGCGTCCGCGGCCGCCCACGCGGCGAGCGAGCTCGGCGTCACCTTCACGATCGGAGATTCGAGGGCGGCAGATGGCAGATGAGGACGCCGCCTGCGTCGCATCGGTGTCGGAGGGGCGACTTGCGGCTTGACCCCACGGGT
>JBOGXS010000180.1:0-5138 GCA_050693815.1 Thermoleophilaceae bacterium
CGGGAGGCCGAGCAGGGCGACGCCGAGGCGGAGGCGCAGCCGCGCCGGCGCGCGCGCTTCGTGCACCCCGACCTGGCGGAGGCGCTGGCGGCGGCCGAGGACGCCATGTCCACCGCCCTGGGCCGCGAGGCCAAGGCCCGGGCTCGAGGCGACCGCTGCCTGATCGAGATCGAGTTCGAGCGCCCCGGAGAGGCCGTGGAGCTCGCCCAGCGGCTGCTCGCCGCGGCCGCCCGCCGCGCCGCGTAAGCCCCGGCGAGGCGGCGCTACACTGGCCGCCGAGGGCGATTAGCTCAGCCGGTTAGAGCGCGTCTCTGATAAGGACGAGGTCCCTGGTTCGAGTCCAGGATCGCCCATGGCCGTACGGCGGCCGCCAGCAACAGGCGAGTGCCGATGAGGGTCCCTTCGGGGGCCCTCATCGTCGTTTGACCCGCTCCGCGCGCAGCCGGCTGAGCCGGCTGTTTGCGGCAAGGCGTGACTTCCCGGCCGCTCTAGACTGTCCAGAGCCCATGCAGGAAATGGTCATCTACGGCGTCAGCTTCGACATGGTCGGCAAGCAGCCGATCGTGCTCCTGAAGACCCGCGACGGCAACAAGTTCCTTCCGATCTGGATCGGCCACCCCGAGGCGGCGGCGATCCTGATGAAGCTCCAGGGGGCCAACACGCCGCGACCCATGACCCACGACCTGATCAGCGAGATGCTGTCCGAGCTGGAGGTCTCCTGCACCCGGGTCGCCGTGACCGAGCTGCGCGAGAACACCTTCTACGCCGAGGTCACCCTCCAGCTGAACGGCCGCGAGATCCCGATCGACTCGCGCCCCTCCGACGCCCTCGCCCTGGCCGTGCGCACCGGCGCCCCGATCTTCGCCGCCGAGGACGTGATCAGCGAGTCCGCCATCGAGTTCGAGCACGAGGTCGAGGACACCGAGGAGGTCGTCGAGAAGTTCAAGGACTTCCTCGACAACGTCACGCCCGAGGACTTCGCTAGCGGCGAGCCCGAGGATCAGTAGACCGGCCAGGAATCAGCGGGGGTCCGGGGGCGCGAGCCCCCGGCTGGCATCCAGCGGCCGGTCGCCGGCCAGCGCGCAGATCCGCTCGATCAGCCGATCGAACGAGATCCCCGCCGCCTCCGCCGCCTGGGGGAGCAGCGACGTCTCCGTCAGCCCGGGGATCGGGTTCGTCTCGAGCACGGTCAGCTCGCCGCCGGTCGCCAACATCAGGTCCACCCGGGCGAACGCCGAGCAGCCCAGCAGCTCGTAGGTGCCGAGCGCCAGCTCCTGCGCGCGCTCGCCGACCCCGCCCGGCAGCTCGGCCGGGCACACGAAGCTGGTGCGGCCGATCTGGTAGCGCGCCTCGAAGTCGTAGAACTCCTCGCCCTGCGGCACCGCCTCCACCACCGGCAGCGGGTGGCCGTCGAGGATCGAGACGGCCAGGTCGCGGCCGTCCACGTGGCGCTCCAGCAGCACCTTCGAGTCGTACGAGAACGCGGCCACGAGTGCCGCGGGCACGTCGGCCGGCGTGCGGGCGAACTTGATGCCCAGCGCCGA
The DNA here is from genome assembly GCA_050693815.1 of Thermoleophilaceae bacterium. Lineage (GTDB taxonomy): Bacteria > Actinomycetota > Thermoleophilia > Solirubrobacterales > Thermoleophilaceae > JACVRW01. The sequence continues at coordinate 1,545 of JBOGXS010000180.1, forward strand.
CCCCTGACTCGAGGGCTTGACCACGATCGGGAAGTCGAGGCGCTCCTCGATCGCGCCCAGCGCGCCGGCCGCGCCGAGCTCGCGGAACGCCGTCTCGTTGAACGCGTAGAAGTCCGGCGTCGGGATCCCACGCTCGACCATCAGGTGCTTCGCGAGCACCTTGTCCATCGAGCGCACGCACGCCAGCACACCCGAGCCCGTGTAGGGGATCCCGAGGATCTCGAGCAGCTCCTGCACGGTTCCGTCCTCGCCGTCGCGCCCGTGCATGGCCACGAAGGCCAGGTCGGGCTCGGCGTGGCGAAGGCGCTGGATCAGGTCGCCGGCCACGTCGACGGCCACGACCTCGTGCCCGAGCCGGGCCAGCGCGTCCTCGACCCGAGCGCCCGATCGCAGCGAGACCTGGCGCTCGAGCGACCGGCCCCCCTTTAGCACGGCGACGCGTGTCAGCGAGCCCTCCGGCTTCGCTGCGCCGGCGTGGGGATCTGGACCACCTCGGCGGCCGGCTCGCGCGCGCCGGCGGGCGCCCGAGTCTCGCCGGTCAGGGTCCCGTACAGCCTCACCTGCTCGGTCACCACCTCGCCGATGCGGCGGATCCCCTCGCGGATCGACTCCTCGTCCGAGGCCGAGAAGTTGAGCCGCATCGAGGAGCGGCCGCGACCGTCGAGGAAGGCCGCCTCCCCGGGCACGAAGGCCACGTTCTCGCGAAGCGCCCGCGCCAGCAGGTCGGTGGTGTCGATGAAGTCGGGCAGCGTGGCCCAGATGAAGAGGCCGCCGCTCGGGCGGGTCCACTCGGCCTGGCGCGGGAAGTGCTCGGCGAGGGCGTCGAGCATGGTGTCGCGCCGGGCGCGGTAGACGGCGGTCAGCGAGTCCACGTAGTCTCGCCACGACGCTCGCTCGAAGTAGGCCTGGACCATCAGCTGCGCCAGCGTGGAGGTGCAGAGGTCGGCGCCCTGCTTGCCGAGGTTGATCTTCTCGAGCACCGGCGGCGGCGCCACCACCCAGCCCAGGCGGATGCCGGGCGACAGGATCTTCGAGAAGGTGCCGAGGTACATCACGTAGACACCCCGGTCGAGCGCGAACAGCGGCGGCAGCGCGTCGCCCTCGTAGCGCAGCAGGCCGTACGGGTTGTCCTCCAGCACGAGCAGCTCCCGCTCGTGGGCGATCTCCACCAGCCGGCGCCGCCGGGGCAGCGACATCGTCACCCCGGCCGGGTTCTGGAAGGTGGGCACGGTGTAGACGAACTTGGGCCGACGTCCGTCTCGCTCGAGCCGGTCCAGGGTCTCGTCGAGCAGGTCCACGCGCATCCCCTCGGCGTCCATCTCCACCTGCACGACCTCGGCCTCGTACGCGCAGAAGACCGGCACCGCTCCCGGATAGGTGGGGCCCTCGGCGATCACCACGTCGCCGGGGTCGATCAACGTCTTCGCGACCAGGTCGATCACCTGCTGGCCGCCGGTGGTCACCACCATGTCCTCGGCGTCCACCCTCATCCCCTCGGCCGCCATCACGGCGGCGATGCACTCCTTCGTCTCGCCGAGCCCCTCCGTGGGGCCGTACTGCAGCGCCTTCGCGCAGGACTCGGTCGCGATCCGCTGCGCCACCGCGGCGAAGGTGTCGGGCGGGAAGGTGCTCGTGTCGGGCAGCCCGCCGGCGAGCGAGATCACCTCGGGGCGGGCGGTCACGGCCATCAGGTCGCGCATCGTGGACGACTTCATGACCTTCGTGCGCGCGGCGAACAGCGCCGCATAGCGCTCGAGGTCGCGGGAGATGGTCACGCGAGAGGCACCACTCGGACGGAGCTAGGGTACCGGGCGCGCATGAGCGTCTTGCTCGACACCACGACCGGGATGGGCCTCGCGGGGGCCACGGGCGTGCGTCCGTACCTGCCTCCGTTGCTCGCCGGAGGGCTGGCTCGCGGGGACACCGGCATCGACTTCGACGGCACGGACTGGGGCTTCCTCGAGTCGACCGGCTTCCTGGTCGCCGTCCTGGCCGTGGCGGTGGTCGCCTACCTCGCGGAGCGCTCCGGCCAGGGGCGCGCCGTCGAGGTCCTGAGCGGGGTCGTGGGGGTGGTGCTGGGCGCGCTGCTCTTCGCCGGGGCGCTGGCCGACGGCGGCACCGACTCCTGGCCCGGCCTCGTGGCCGGTCCGATCTGCGCCGTGCTGGGCTGGCGCGCGGTCGGGGGCCTGGTGGAGCGGGCACGGCGGCGTGTCGAGGGCGCGGCCGCGCTCCTGACCGTGTACGCCGACGGCGCGGCGCTGCTGCTCGCCGCGCTCGCGATCTTCGTCCCGCCGGTCTCGATCCTGGCGATCGTCGCGTTCGTGGTGCTGCTGCTCGGTGGCCGGCGCCGCGAGGGCGAGAAGTACGCCGGATTGCGGATCCTGCACTAGTGGTCGCTCCTCCAAGTTCGCACCCGCTTGCCGGCTGCAAGTCTTCGCCTGGCGGCGTCCCCGCTCGCCGCCATAGCGCTGCTATGCCGGCTTCGCGGCTCCTTGCCATGCTCGACTTTCGCTCGGCAAATCGGGCACGAACTCGTCGGAGAGACCACTAATGGCCCGTCCCCCGCTGCGCAAGAAGCTCGTCCTCGCCGTGATCGACTCGCTCAAGCCGGACATGCTCGACCTGGCCATCGAGGAGGGTCGCGCCCCGGCGCTCGAGGCGCTGCGCGACCGCGGCACCTACGTCCGCGACTGCCTCTCGACGTTCCCGTCGGTCACCCCGGTGGCCAGCGCCGCCATCGCCACAGGCTGCGGGCCGGGCGAGCACCACATCCCCTCGATGAACTGGTACCACCGGGGGGAGGAGCGCTACGTCGAGTACGGCTCGTCGTTCCAGGCCACGCGCGCCTTCGGCGTGGTCCGCTCGCTGTACGACACGGTCTACAACATGAACATGGCGCACCTGAGCCGTGCGCGCAGGACGGTGTTCGAGCACCTCGACGACGCCGACGTCCGCACCGCGTGCACCACCTGGCTGATCTACCGCGGGCACACCCGCCACGACCCGTCGGGGGCGAGCGTCTACCGGCGCATCGCCGAGGCCGCGCAGTTTCGGCACCCCGTCTACGGCGCGCGCGAGCTCTTCTACGCCGACCTGTTCGACTCCCAGGACACGGGCTGCACGTCCGCGCTCGGCATGCCCGGCCAGCGCGACCGGCACACCGGCTGCGTGGGCGCCTACCTCGTCGAGCACGGCCTGTTCGACTTCCTGCTCTTCTCGCTGCCCGACAACGACACCCACTCCCACCGGGCCGGGCCGGACGGCCAGGTGGTGTCGATCGCCGAGGCCGACCGCGCCCTGGAGCGCGTCGTGCACGTGGCCGGCGGCGTGGAGTCGTTCCTCGAGGACCACACGGTGATCGTGATGTCCGACCACTCCCAGACCGACGTGACGGACAGCGTGAACCTCGCCGAGGCCTTCGCGGAGGCGCGCGTGCTCGCGCCGTCGGACCCGGCCCCCGTCGAGGCCGAGCTCGCGGTGTGCCCGGCGGCCCGCTCGGCGATGGTCTACGCGCTGGACGAGGGCCGTGCCGGCGCGCTGGTCGATGCAGCGGCCGACACGCTGGCGGAGGTCGAGGGCGTCGATCTCGTTGCG
>JBOGXS010000181.1:0-11330 GCA_050693815.1 Thermoleophilaceae bacterium
GTGGTCACCCTGCGCGACGGTGAGCGGGTCCGGCGCCGGGTGAGGGCGCCGGAGGAGCTCGAGGGCCCGCTCCCGGCCGGCGAGCGGGTGGGCTCGGTGACGGTCGTCGTGGACGGCGAGCCGGTGCGGCGCGTGGCGCTCGTCACCGCCGGCGATGTCCCCGGAGCGGGGACACTGAGGGTGCTCCTATCGGTGCTGGGCGTCCCCTTGACCGTCCTGCTCGTCCTCGCCATCCTGCTCGGCGCCGTGCTCGTGGCAATCCGGCTCCGGGTGCGGCTGAGGCTCGTGCGCAGATGATCATCACCGTCACCCTCAACGCCGCCATCGACAAGACGCTGGCCGTGCCGAACTTCCGCCTCGGCCACCGCCACCGCGCCGTCGAGCAGACCGCAATGGCCGGCGGCAAGGGCGTGAACGTGGCCCGCGCGCTGCGGGCGCTGGGGCAGCCCGTGATCGCCACGGGCGTCGCCGGCGGGCCCACCGGCACCCGCGTCGTGGAGCACCTGACCGACGAGGGCATCCTCAACGACTTCGTGCGCATCCGCGAGGAGTCGCGCACCTCGACCGCGGTGGTCGATCCCACGAGCGGCGAGCAGACCGAGATCAACGAGCACGGCCCCCACGTCTCCGACCAGGAGCTCGACCTCTTCGTCGACAAGCTGCTCTACCTGGCCAAGGGCGCCGCGGTGTGCGTGTTCGCCGGCAGCCTGCCGCGCGGCCTCGACGCCGGCCTGTACGGGCGCCTGATCGAGGAGATGCGCCGGCTGGGCGTGACGACCGTGATCGACTCGGAGGGCGAGCCGCTCCTGATCGCCACCCGGCGAGGTCCCGACGTGGTGAGCCCGAACGAGATCGAGGCCGAGGGGCTCGTGGGCCACGAGTTCTCGGACGAGGACGACCGCCGCCGGGCGCTCGTCGAGATGGTCGAGCTGGGCGCCCGCGAGGCGATGGTCACGCTCGCCGACGGCTGCCTGGCCGTGCTCGGCGAGGGCGGCGAGCGCCGCTTCTACAGGGCCACGCTGGAGCGGCTCGAGCCGGTCTCCTCGGTGGGGTCGGGCGACGCCTTCCTGGCCGGCTTCGTGGCCGCCCGCTACGGCGGCCGGGACGCCGACGACTGCCTGCGCTTCGCGGTGGCCTGCGGGGCCGGGTCGACCCAGCACTTCGGCGCCGGCGTGCTGGAGCAGCGCGAGGTCGAGCGGCTGCTGCCGGAGGTGCGGGTGGAGACGCTCGACGCCCCCGCGATCGAGGTGGGCTAGTCTCGGCCTTGCGCAAGCACTCGGCTCGGCCGAGTGCGCGCGGGATCGATTTTCAATCCGCCGGCGAACCTAGGATGCCTTCATGGAAGTAGAGATCGGGCGCGGCAAGAAGGGACGCCGCGCATACGGCTTGGACGACATCGCGATCGTGCCCAGCCGCCGCACGCGCGATCCCGACGACATCGACATCACCTGGACCCTCGGGCCCTATCGGTTCGAGCTGCCCCTGCTGGCGTCGGCGATGGACGGCGTGGTGTCGCCCGAGACGGCGGCGATCCTGGGCCGGCTCGGCGGCCTGGGCGTGCTCAACCTCGAGGGCATCTGGACCCGATACGAGGATCCGGACGCCGAGCTCGAGCGCATCGCGGGGCAGCCGAAGGAGGTCGCCACGGGGGAGATGCAGCGCATCTACTCCGAGCCGGTCGAGGAGGAGCTGATCGCCCAGCGCATCCGCGAGATCAAGGACGAGGGCGTGGTCGCCGCCGCCTCGCTCACCCCCCAGCGGGTGCGCGACCACTACGAGACGGCGCTCGAGGCGGGGCTCGACATCCTCGTGATCCAGGGCACCGTGGTCTCGGCCGAGCACGTCTCGGCGCGCTCCGAGCCGCTCAATCTGAAGGAGTTCATCCGCGAGATGCCCGTGCCGGTCGTGGTCGGCGGCTGCGCGTCCTACGCCACCGGCCTTCACCTGATGCGCACCGGGGCGGAGGGGGTGCTCGTGGGCGTCGGCCCCGGCGCGGCCTGCACCACCCGCGGCGTGCTCGGCATCGGCGTGCCCCAGGCCACCGCGATTGCCGACGTGGCGGCGGCGCGCTCGCAGCACATGCTCGAGACGGGCGAGTACGTGAAGGTGATAGCCGACGGCGGGATGCGCAACGGAGGCGACGTCTCCAAGGCGATCGCCTGCGGCGCCGACGCCGTGATGATCGGCTCGCCGCTGGCGCGCGCCTACGAGGCGCCCGGGCGCGGCTACCACTGGGGCATGGCCACCTTCCACGCCTCGCTCCCGCGCGGCGCGCGGGTGAAGACCGCGCAGAACGGGTCGCTGGAGCAGATCCTGCTCGGCCCCGCGCACGAGAACGACGGCACGTTCAACCTGATGGGCAGCCTGCGCACCTCGATGGCGACGTGCGGTTACGAGGACATCCCCGCCTTCCACAAGGCCGAGGTGATGGTGGCGCCGGCGCTTCAGTCCGAGGGCAAGCAGCTGCAGCGCGAGCAGGAGATCGGCATGGGGGCCACGTCGGCCGCCGCCCCGCACCCGGCGGACCCCGCTCTGGTCGAGTGACGACGGCTGCGGACCAGCGCCTGGCGGCGTCCTCGGTCGCGGACGGGCCCAGTCCTGTCCGCTCCCTGCGTCGAGGCCAGTCGGGGTCCTCGCTCGTCGTGGAGGAGGTGCTCGTCCTCGACTTCGGAGGCCAGTACTCGCAGCTGATCGCGCGCCGCGTGCGGGAGCTGGGCGTGTTCGCCGAGCTCCTGCCGCAGCACGTCGCGCTCGAGGAGGTCACGCGGCGGAGGCCGCGGGGGCTGATCCTGTCCGGGGGCCCGGCCTCGGTGTACGCCGACGGGGCCCCGCGCCTCCGCACCGAGCTGCTCGAGCTCGGGATTCCCGTGCTGGGCATCTGCTACGGCATGCAGGCGATGGTGCTCGAGCTGGGCGGGCGCGTGGAGGGCGCTGCCGTAGGGGAGTTCGGGCGCTCGCGCCTGACCGTCGCGGAACCGGGGCGCCTGCTGCGCGACACGCCCGCGGAGCAGTCGTGCTGGATGAGCCACCGCGACACGGTCTACGAGCCGCCGCCGGGCTTCCGGGCGCTGGCCTCGTCGACCGAGTCGCCGGTCGCGGCGATCGAGGACGCGGGGCGCAGCCTCTACGGCATCCAGTTCCACCCGGAGGTCGTGCACACCCCGTACGGCAGGCAGATCCTCGAGACGTTCCTGCGCGACGTCGCCGGCTGCGATATGTCCTGGTCGGCCGCCTCGGTGGTCGAGGAGCAGGTCGCGCGCATCCGCGCGCAGGTGGGCGACGGTCGGGTGATCTGCGGCCTGTCCGGCGGCGTGGACTCGTCGGTGGCGGCGCTGCTGACCCACCGCGCGGTGGGGGACCGGCTCACCTGCGTGTTCGTCGACCACGGGCTGATGCGAAAGAACGAGGGCAACCAGGTGGTCGCCGCGTTCCGCGACGAGTTCAAGGTGCCGCTGATCGCGGTTGACGCGGAGGAGCGCTTCCTGGGCCGCCTGGCCGGGGTGAAAGAGCCCGAGCGCAAGCGCAAGATCATCGGCGAGGAGTTCATCCGCGTGTTCGAGGAGCAGGCGGACCGGCTCGGGAATCCTCGCTACCTCGTACAGGGCACCCTCTACTCGGACGTGATCGAGTCGGGCGGCGGCACCGGCGCGGCCACGATCAAGTCGCACCACAACGTGGGCGGGCTGCCCGAGGACCTCGAGCTCGAGCTGGTCGAGCCGCTGCGGATGCTGTTCAAGGACGAGGTGCGCCAGGTCGGCGCCGAGCTCGGCCTGCCCGACCGGCTGGTCTGGCGCCAGCCCTTCCCCGGCCCCGGGCTGGCGATCCGCGTGGTGGGCGGCGAGGTCACGAAGGAGCGGCTCGAGATCCTGCGCGACGCCGACGCGATCCTGCAGGACGAGATCCGCGGCGCCGGGCTCTACCGCGAGCTGTGGCAGTCGTTCTGCGTGCTGCCCGCGGACCTGCGCAGCGTGGGCGTGCAGGGCGACGAGCGCACCTACGGCTACGTCGTCGTGATCCGCGCGGTCACGAGCGACGACGCGATGACCGCCGACTGGGCCCGCCTGCCCTACGACCTGCTGGAGCGGGTGGCCTCGCGCATGATCAACGAGATCGCGCAGGTCAACCGGGTGACGCTCGACATCACGTCGAAGCCGCCCGGCACGATCGAGTGGGAGTAGGCGGGAAGCCGCTCGAACGAGCGGCTTCCCGGTACTCCTGGGCGAGCGCCCGTCAGCGAGACGCCTGCCTCGCGAGCAGCTCGTCAGCGTGCCTGTCTCGAACTCGGCGGCCGGCATGTCGCCCCAGCGGGTCGAGCAGGGCAGGCCGAGCACGCCGCCGTAGAAGTCGCTGGCCCGGTCGAAGTCCCTGGGTGGGGACGGTGATGAAGTCGACGCCGGTGACCTTCATCGTGCCTCCGTGTGTTCGGCGGGGCGATACGTCTGCACCACCACGCCCGACTCGAACACCCGGGTGTCCGCCAGCGCCAGGACCGTCTTGTCGGGCGTCTCCGGGAAGAGCCGGGCTCCGCTTCCGAGGACCACCGGGAAGACCAGCTCCGGGGTGTGAAAGTCGAACACCCATCCGGAATGGCGGTGGCCCGGCTCGCCCCCCGGCGCCTCCATCACGCCGTCGAGCGTCACGAACTCCGACACGATCAGCTTCCTCATCCGTCTCTCCTTCGTTGGGTTGCAGGGATTCGCGCCGCCTCCCACTCGATCGGGTCCCCCGACGAGGGCACCGAGGCGCCCAGCTCGGCCAGCACGCCCGCCAGCGCCTCGCGCCGCACCGCGCCGTAGCTCAGCACGTGGGCCAGCACGCCGCGACCAGGCGGTCCGCACGAGGGCGATCAGGTCGCGCAGGCGGTCTGCCACTGCGAGGCATCCTAGTCGACTCGGACTACTTCAGTTCACCCGTTGGGGCGACTATGCTTCGCCCGTGGCTGCGGAAAACCCGTTCGTGTTCTCCGGGCCCCTCGACTCGGAGCAGATGGTCGACCGGGACCGGGAGGCCAACGAGCTGGCGACACTCGCCGCCGGCGGTCACTGGGCGCGGCTCGAGGCGCCGCGGCGCTACGGAAAGACGACGCTTCTGAGGCGGGTGCTCGCCGAGGTGGAGCAGTCCGGGATGGCGAGTGCGCTGGTCGATCTCGAGGGCGTCCTGTCGCTGGGCGGGATCGTGATCCGGATCGAGCGCGCCTACAGCCGCAGTCTCAAGGGCAAGGCCCGCCAGACCGTCGATCGACTCTTCCGCAGCTGGGATCTCGGGCTGTCACTCGGAGCAGCCGGCTTCGCCGTGGAGCTTCGGGCAAACCCGCGCCTGGATGCCGAGAGCGTGCTGCTGCGGCTGCTCGAGCTCCCCGAGGAGGTCCACGCGCGCACCACTGCCCGTGTCCTCGTGGCCTTCGACGAGTTCCAGGACCTGCTGCGCGTGGAGGGCGCGGACGGCGTGCTCCGCAGCGTCATCCAGCATCAGCGCGAGTCGGCGTCGTACGCGTTCGCCGGCTCGGCACCGAGCCTCATGAGCCGGCTGTTCGAGGACCCGTCCGCCCCCCTGCTGGAACAAGCCGTCACGGTGCGGCTCGGACCGCTCCCGGCCGGCGAGGTGGCCGGCTATCTGACCGACCGCTTCCAGGCCACGGGCAAGGATCCCGGTCAGGCGCTTGACCCACTGCTCCGCTTCTGCCGCGGCCATCCCCAGCGCCTGATGCTCCTCGCCCACCAGCTCTGGCGCCAGACACCGGACGGCGCCACAGCGGACGAGGAGACCTGGCTGCAGGCAAGAGAGGCGGCGCTCGACCAGGCCGAACGCGTGCTGCACGCCACCTACAGCGCCTTGCCGACCAACGAGCAGCGAGTGGCGACGGCGCTCTCCATCTCCCCCGGCAAGCCCGGCGAGGCAGACGTGAGAGCGCTAGTCGGAATCGGCAAGGGCAGCGTGCACGCCGCCCTGCGACAGCTTCGCGGCAGAGGGGACGCGATCGACACGCCGGGTGGCCCGCGCATCACCGACCCTCTGCTCGAGATGTGGTTGCGGGAACGGATGGAGGGTTAGGCAGGCCGGGAGCTTGATCGGATTCGACCTCCTGCTCGACGCGCGCGGCCACCTCGACGCCCACGTCCAACGGGGAGGCGGGCGGGTCCGGCCCGTCGCACCTCTTCCAGCTCGACACCGCCCGGACGACCGCGTCCTTCGATCCGCCCTCTAGCCGCTCAGCCAGCGCCTCAGGTCGACGGACACCGCGAGCCCGGAGAAGTCGCCGTCGTCGCGCATCCTCTCCGCCGCGTTCGCCAGCGCGGCCATCGCGACCCAGGTCAGGCCGCCGCCCACGCTGACCCTCTGGGCGCCCGCCTCCACGATCTCGGCCATCGACAGCCCGGGGTGGGCGAGCACGTTGAGCGGCTTCGACAGCGCCTCTGTCACCGCCCGGATCTCATCCCCGTTGCGCAGGCCGGGGGCGTAGAGCACGTCGGCGCCGGCGCGCTCGAAGGCCTGGAGGCGGGCGATCGTGTCGTCGAGATCGGGGTTGCCGCGGATGTGGTTCTCGGCGCGCGCCGTGAGCGTGAAGGGGAACGCGAGCGCCCGCGCCGCCTCGACCGCCGCCGACACCCGCTCGGTGGCGTGCTCACGGCGGTAGAGCTCGCCGCTCGGGTCCCAGTCCTCGATCGAGCCACCGACGGCACCGGCCTCGGCGGCCGTGGCGATGGCGCGGGCGGCGTCCTCCGGGGCGGGTCCGTAGCCGTTCTCGAGGTCGGCGGCGACCGGAAGGTCGGTGGCGTCCGCCAGCGCACGCAGATGCGCCGCCACGTCGCCGAGCGAGGCGCCGCCGTCGGGGCGGCCGAGGGTGAACGCGAGGCCCGAGCTGGTGGTGGCGAGCGCCCTGAACTCGAGCGCCTCGAGCACTTTCGCCGAGCCGGCGTCCCAGGGATTCGGGAAGATGAACGGCTCGCCCTGGTGCAGCTCACGGAAGTCGGCTGCCTTCTGTTCCTGTGTCCGCGCCATGTTCGTTCGAGTATGACCGCAGAGCTCCGGGTACCCGAGTCCGCAGATGGCGGTTTCCCAGCGAATGGTCCAGAACGGGCTGGTGCGCCCGCGCCACGGCCGCCTCGTGGCGGGCGTGCTCGCCGGCCTGGCGCGCCGCTTCGGCATGCGGACCGGGCTGGTCCGGCTGCTCTTTCTCCTGTCGATGCTGCTCCCCGGTCCGCAGATCCTGGCCTACATAGCGCTGTGGATCCTCATGCCGGGCGAGTAGGCGCCCGGGGCTCCCCGGGGCCCTTGCGCACGGAGCTACCCTGAAGATGAGGAGCAATGCCGTTCGTCGCCTACGTCCACGCCGACGACCGCGACCCTCGACCTGAGGGTCCGCGACCGTGGGAGCCGGACTGGCGCGTGTGGCGCTGGATCGCGGCGGCAGGGGTCGCCACCTATGCCGCGGTCAGGACCGACGGGGCCGTGGAGGCGCTGCTCGTGTTCGCGGTCTTCGCGCTTGTCTGCCGCGCGGCGCTCGAGCTGCTCCCCGACGGGGACGGCCTACGCGACTACCGGCAGTAGCGCGGCTCGGCCGAGCACGTCCGGGATCTTCTCCAGCCGTCTGACCGCGTAGTCCATGCACGGACACTACGGGCTTCGGGTACAGGAGATCCATGCCCACTCAGAAGCAGCGCAGCGCGGCGAAGCGCAACGTCAAGAAGGCGCAGTCGGGCGCCAAGCGCAAGCAGACCCTGAAGAACCTGCCCAAGCGGACCAAGACCGCCCTCGGCAAGGAGGGCTCGAAGGTCCGGTCGGGCACCGAGAAGAGCCGCCAGGAGTACTACGAGGAGGCTCAGCGGCTCGGGGTGCCCGGGCGCTCGAAGATGGGCAAGGCCGACCTCAAGCGGGCCGTCCAGCGCCGCCGCCGGGCGAGGTAGCGCCGCCTACGAGCGAGGTCCCCCGCCTACGACCAGGCGTCCCAGGCCTGCAGGGAGGGGAGCGGGTCGAACGGACCGCCTCCCTCGTACCAGCCCGGCGCGCCCCACATCTCGAAGTGCAGGTGGCATCCGCGGGCGTTGCCGGTTTCTCCGACGGAGCCGATTCGCTGGCCCGTGCGGACCCGGTCGCCGGCCTCGAACGCCGACGGCTCGGCCATGTGCATGTAGGTGTAGTCCACGTCGGTGCTCGCCCCGTCGATCACCAGGTAGTGCCCCGCGGCCGCGTGGTACTGCTTGAACTTCACGCGTCCGCCGCGCGCCGCCACCATGCGGGTGCCGCAGGCGGCGAACACGTCGTGTCCCTGGTGCGAGTGCCCGGCGCGCCCCGCGCCGAAGCCGGCGCCGGCGCCGCCGTAGTCGTGCCTGCCGCGTACCGGGAAGACGTGGTCGTAGAGGTCGAAGGCGTCGCGCTCGAGGTCGCCGAGCTGGGCGCTGCGAGCCACCGCGCCGCTGGCCGAGGCGGCGGTGAGGCGGAACGAGTAGCGACCGGGAGCGGCGGCCGCGCGTCCGAGCCTTCCCCTCCAGCGGACGGTCTGCACCTCGCCGGGCGCCGCCGGAGCGGGGGGCGCCCAGCTCTTCACGACGGAGCCGTCGTCTCCCCTGACCAGCTCTACGCTGAGCGCCGAGGGCGGCGCCCCGCTCACCCTGAAGGCGAACCTGACCGCGCGGCCGTCCACGTAGGTCTTCGTGCGGCTGGTGCCGGTCTCGATCTGGGGCGCGCCGGCGTCGCGCGGTCCCGGCACGGGGGTGAGGACGGCGTTCGACTCCGGCGGGGGCGGCGGCATGATCGCCACGGGCGAGCTGGGACGTGAGGTCGCGCCCTGCGACGTCACCACGGTTACCGGCCCGGTCACGGCGCCGCCCGGGACCCGCGCGCGCAGCCGGTTCTCCCTGCGGCGCCGGACGGGCACGGAGACGTCGTCGCGCCTGCCGCGGCTGCCCCTGAAGACGACCTCCTCGGCCGCGGCGAGACCCGAGCCGGCGATCCTCAGCGTGCTGCCCCCCTGCGCGCGCTTGCGGCTGGCGCAGTTGCGCACGCAGCTCACCTTGGTGACCTTCGGCTTGGCGACGTACACGCCCCCGCCGCCTCCGGTGCCGCCCGTCTGCGCCGCGACGCTCGGCGCGGCCACGCCGAGGCAGACAAGAAGCGCACCGGACAGGCGCCCCGCGGCAAGATGGGTGTCTCGCAACTCCTCCGGCCTCTCGTTCTCCGGCCTACGGGGTTAGCTGACGGGCTCGCGCCGAAAGAGCAGCGCTACCGCCGGGACAGTCCGGCGGATTCGCCCCTTCGAGGACCTGCTTCGACGGCCCTCGAATGGTTCCCCCGCTCCCCTCCGGCTACGGCTCTCGCCGGTGGGGACTCGGCAGGCTTATGACGGCGGGCATCATATACACGCAGGCGGCCAAGGAGGCTCTACACTGTCTCCCCGGCCGCCCTTCCGGGCGGCTTTCTCTGCGATGAAGACCTACGTGGCGACACCCGCATCCCGCGAGCGCAACTGGCTCGTGGTCGACGCGACCGGCCACACGCTCGGCCGGCTCGCCACCCAGCTCGCCGACGCGCTGCGCGGCAAGCGCAAGCCCGAGTACACCCCGCACGTGGACACGGGCGACTTCGTGATCGTGGTCAACGCCGAGAAGGTGTCGGTGTCGGGCAACAAGCGCGCGGAGAAGCGCTACTACCGCCACTCGGGGTATCCCGGAGGCCTTCGCAGCCGCACGCTGCAGGAGATGCTCGCGCGGCGCCCCGAGGAGGTCATCCGGCTCGCCGTGAAGGGCATGCTGCCCCGCAACCGGCTCGGCCGCGCGCAGCTGCGAAAGCTGAAGGTCTACGCCGGGCCCGATCACCCGCACGCCGCCCAGAAGCCCGAGCCGATGGAGGTCTCAAGCTGATGTCCGAGGAGCGCGACGACCTGCCGCGGGAGCCGGAGCCCGGCGCGCCCGACGAGGAGGAGACCCCGGAGGGCGTCCCCGGCGAGCCCGGCGAGGCGACGCCGGCGGAGGAGCCCGCGGAGGGCGCGGCCGTCGGCCCCGAGATCGAGGGGATGGAGGAGCTCGCCGCGCAGGGAGAGGCGGCGGGCGAGGAGCCGTCGGGCGAAGCGCCCGTTGACGAGGAGCCTCCGGCTGAGGAGCCCGTAGCCGAGGAGCCGGCGACCGAGGGCGAGCCCGCGGAGGGCCAGCCCGCCGAGGAGCGTCCTCCTCGCGAGCGCGGTCCGCGGCGGGGGCGGCGTGCGGGCGAGTCCGACGAGGTCGTCATCCCGGGCATGCACCTCGAGCCGGACCTCGTGCTCGAGGAGACCGAGCGCGAGGAGGGCGAGTTCGGCCAGTACGCCGAGGGCGAGGACGCGTACGAGGCCGCTGAGGCGCCCGACGAGGAGGCCGCCGAGGCGCCCGCCGAGCCCGAGCCGGTGGCCCACACGCCGCTCGACCTCGCCGCCGACGCCCGCTACCGCGCCACGGGCAAGCGCAAGCGCGCCGTCGCGCGCGTGATCCTCAAGCCGGGCGAGGGCTCGTACAGCGTCAACGGGCGCCACCTCGACGAGTACTTCCCCCGTGTCCGCCTTCAGCGCATGGCCACCCAGCCGCTCGAGGCGGCCGGCTACCACACCCGCATGGATGTGGTGGCCCGCATCCACGGCGGCGGTGTGTCGGCGCAGGCCACGGCGCTCCGCCACGGCATCGCGCGCGCCCTGGTCGAGGCCGACCCCGCCCTTCGCGGCGAGCTCAAGCGCCGCGGCTACCTCACGCGCGACCCGCGCGTGAAGGAGCGCAAGAAGGCCGGCCTCAAGAAGGCCCGCAAGCGGCCCCAGTTCTCGAAGCGCTGACCCACGCCGTGGCGGGCGGCCGTGGCGCGGTGGAGGTAGGAGAGCGCGGCGCGCGCGGCCGGCTCTTCGGCACCGACGGGGTGCGTGGCGTGGCCGGCGAGTTCCTCACCGCCGAGCTGGCCACCGCTCTCGGGCGGGCGGCCGCCCGCACCTCGGCCGCCGAGGCGCCGCAGGTGCTGATCGTGCGCGACACGCGCGAGTCGGGCGAGATGCTTGAGGCCGCCCTCGCCGCCGGGGTGGCCGCGGCCGGCGGGCACGCGCTGCTCGGTGGTGTGCTCCCCACACCGGGCGCGGCCCTGCTGGTGCGCCGCTACGGCCTCGACCTGGCGGCCGTGGTGTCCGCCTCCCATAACCCCTACGCCGACAACGGGATCAAGTTCTTCGGGCCCGAGGGCACCAAGCTCGGCGACGACCAGGAGGCGGAGATCGAGCGCCTGCTCGACGATCGCTACGCCGGACGCATGGGCCGCGTGCGGGAGCTCCACGGAGCCGCCGGGGACTACCTGCGCGAGCTGGAGGCCCGCTTCGCGAGCCTCCAGCT
>JBOGXS010000182.1:0-3967 GCA_050693815.1 Thermoleophilaceae bacterium
GCCCACCAGCAGCGCGTCGAGCGGCTCGCCTCCGGCCAGCTCGTGCGCCAGCGTGAGCGCCTGCAGCGACAGCTCGTCGGGAGCGCCGTCGAGCTGCTCGACGAAGGCGAGGACCGTCACGCCACCCCCAGCTCGCGCATGACGCCAACCACCGCCGGCGCCGCATCGGGTCCGGTGCCGAGCAGCTCGGCCTGCTTGCCCTGGCCGGGCGGCAGCACGAGCCGCAGCTTCTCCAGCCGCGGCTCTGGGCGCCCCGGCGTGCTCGTCGCGACCGGCTTGCTGCGCGCGCGCAGCTTGGCCGGCACCGAGGGGTAGCGCGGCAGGTTGATCCCCTCCAGCACCGTGACCACCGCGGGCAGCGGGAGCTCGTACACGTCGCGGCCCCCCGCCACCTCCTGCTCGCAGCGGGCCCGCCCGTCCTCGACCGACAGGCCCTTGAGCCCCGTCACCACCGGCAGCCCCAGCGCATGGGCCACGCGGATGCCGACCTGGTAGTTGCCGGAATCGGCCGACTCGTTGCCGAACACGATCAGGTCGTATTCCACGCCGTCCGCGCGCTCGGCCTCGATCGAGGCCACGATCGCGCCGGCGGTGGCCTCGGCATCCCACTCCTCTCCTTCCGCGAGCAGCAGCACGCCGCGGTCGGCGCCGATCGCCATCGCGTCGCGGATCTGCTCCTCGGCCTCGGCGGGCCCCAGCGTGAGCACGGCGGTCTCGCCGCCGTGGCGCTCGACCAGCCGCACCGCCTCCTCGACGCCGCACTCCTCGTGTGGGCTGATCGTGAAGCCGAGGTGGCGCGTCTCGATCGCCTGCCGGTCGGCCGTAAGGACCATGCGCCCGCCGGTGATCGGCACGCGCTTGACGCAGACGAGGATCCTCATGCCGGGACCGCGGCCGCTTTGACCCGCTCGTTGTCGGGGTCGAACAGCGGGGTCGAGCCCGCCACCGCCACGGTCACGGGATAGCGCTCGTTCAAGTACTCCACCGCGAGCTCCTCGCCGGCCTCGGCATGCTCGGGCGGCAGGTAGGACATCAGGATGTGCTTGCCCACGGAGGGGCCGGCGCCGGCGCTGGTGACGAACGAGCGGCGGCCCTTGGCGTCGGTGAGCGGGGCGCCGTCGCGCGTGACGACCGGCTCGCCGCCCAGCATGTAGCGCTTCACGTCCGACTGCGAGGTGTGGTCGTCGACCGTGAGCGTGCACAGCACCGCCGCCGGGTCCTGCTCGCGGTGGCGCACGTGCGCCTGCTTGCCGACGAAGTCCTCCTCCTTGACCTTTCCCCAGGCCATGCCGGCCTCGACCACGTCGTACTCGCCGTCGAGCTCGAAGCCGAACGCGCGATAGCACTTCTCGAGCCGGCCGGTGGTGCCGTACACGCCGATGCCGGCCGGCACCACGTCGTGCTGGCGGCCCGCCTCCCATACGACGTCCCACAGCTTCGCGCCCTGCTCGATCGGGACGTGGAGCTCCCAGCCGAGGTCGCCGACGTAGGAGATGCGCGAGGCGAGCACGCGCAGCGAGTCGATCTCGATCGTGCGGCAGCGGGCGAACGGAAAGCCCTCGTGCGACAGATCGTCGGAGGTCGTGCCGGCCAGCACTTCGCGCGCGGACGGGCCCCAGAGGCCGAGCGTGCACCAGCTCGAGGTCAGGTCGAACAGCTGTGCGCTGCCGTCGGCCGGCAGGTGGTCGCGGAACCACTTCAGGTCCGCCATCCCGTGGGCGCCGCCGGTGACGACCCGGAACTGCTCGTCGCCCAGCCGCATGATCGTCAGGTCGGAGCGAAAGCCGCCGCCGGGCGTGAGCACGGGCGTGTAGACCACCCGGCCGACCTGCACGTCCATCTGCCGCATCGCGACCTGCTGCACGCAGTCGCGTGCGCCCGGCCCTGTCACGTCGAAGACGCAGAAGGCGGTGAGGTCGAACAGCGCGGCGCGGTCGCGCATGGCGAGGTGCTCGGCGTTGACGATCGGCGACCACCAGCGCGAGTCCCACTCCGCTTCGCGCGCGCCGACCCGGTCGCCGTACTCCTCGAGCAGCGCGGCGTTCGACTCGTACCAGTGCGGGCGCTCCCAGCCCGCCGCCTCGAAGAAGACGGCGCCGAGCTCGCGCTCGCGCGCGTGGAAGGGCGACAGCCGAACATCGCGGTTCGACTCCCACTGCTCGCCGGGATGGACGATGCCGTAGGTCTTGTTGAAGCCCTCGGCCGCGCGTGCGCGCACGTGCGCCACCGACTTCTGGTGCTCGTAGAAGCGGGCCACGTCGGAGGCCTGCAGGTCGATCTCGGACTCGCCGTGGACCATCCACTCGGCCAGCGCCCGGCCGACTCCCGGCCCCTCCTTGACCCAGACGGCCGCGGCGGACCACAGCCCCCGCAGCTCGGGCGTCTCGCCGAGGATCGGCAGCCCGTCGGGCGTGAGCGACAGCAGGCCGTTGATGGCGTACTTGATGCCTACCGACTCGTCGCCCACGATCTCCGGCACCAGCTCCAGCGCGTGCTCCATCTGCTGCACGAAGTCGTCCTGCGTGAAGGGCAGCTCGGTCGGCGACAGCGCCGCCTCCTCGATGGAGGGGATCTCGTCGGGGTCGTGCAGGATCGGGCGGTGCGCGTAGGAGCCGACCTCGAGGCCGCTGCCGTCCTGGCGCTCGTACATGTTCGTGTCCATGTCGCGCACGATCGGGTGCTCGATGGCGCCGGTGGCGTTCGCGAAGCGCGGCACCGGTCCGATGTCGATCATCTGGTGGACGGCCGGCGTGAGCGGTATCGAGGCGCCCGCCATACGCGCCAGGCGCGGGCTCCAGACCCCGCCGGCGATCACCAGCACCTCGGTCTCGACGTCGCCGCGCGTTGTGCGCACGCGCTTGATGCGGCCGCGCTCGACGTCGATGCCGAGCACCTCCGTGTTGGCGCTCACCGTGAGCGCCCCGGATTCCTGTCCGCCCTCGCGCATCAGCGTCCCGGCCCGCAGCGAGTCGACCACGCCGACCCCGGGCGAGTTGAAGCCGCCCACGATCACGCTCTCGTCGATGAACGGGACGAGCTCCTTGACCTCGGCGGGCGTGACCAGCGAGACCGGCTCGACCCCCCACGACTTCGCCGAGGTCATGCGACGCCGCAGCTCCTCCATCCGCTCCTCGGTGCGGGCCACCTCGAGCCCGCCGCTCTCGATGAACACGCCCAGCTCCTCGTACTGCCGGATGCTGTCGAGCGTCAGAGCGGTCATCTCGCGCGAGTGGTCGACCGGGTAGATGAAGTTCGACGCGTGGCCGGTCGATCCGCCGGGGTTGGGAAGCGGGCCCTTGTCGATCAGCACGAGGTCGCTCCATCCGAGTTCCGCCAGGTGATAGGCAAGGCTGTTGCCGACGATGCCGGCGCCGATCACGACGGACTGCGCCGTCGCCGGCAAAGTTGATGATCTTGTGTCGTCCACCTGGCCGCTACCTCGAAGTTGGGAACGAGCGAGGGGTCTGATATATCACACTCGTGCACTCGGCGCGGGAGCTCAGGAGCTCGGCGTTCGCCATCGACGTGGACGGCCGGCGCACCGGGATTCCGGAGCTGTTCGAGGGCTTCGGCGAGCAGGACCGGCTGGGCGTGGTGATGAGCGAGCCCTGCGGCGCGGTCGGCGCGAGCGCCCTCATCAGCGCCACGGTCACGGCCTTCTACGACATCCAGCGCTCGCGCGGGCCCGACTTCTTCGTCTACCCCGACTACTTCCTGTTCCACGTCGGGCGCCCGCTCGGCGACCACGCGCGGCTCGACGTCTGGCCGCGGCGCAAGGAGGTGGTGGTCGCGGACGACCCGCAGGAGATCCTCGAGGCGATCGACGACCGGGCGATCACGCGCCTCGTGGTCGAGGACGGCGAGCCGGGCGAGCACGAGCTCGACCGCGAGGAGGTCGCGAGCGCGCGCGCCCGCGTGCTCACCTGCCTGGCTTACTCCGCGTCCGGACGGGTGGCCCGCGGCGACG
>JBOGXS010000183.1:0-7234 GCA_050693815.1 Thermoleophilaceae bacterium
CGCTCTCGAGCGTCACCCGCAGGCGGCGCCCCCCGTCCAGCCGGGCGCGGCGCCCGACGATCGTGGCCGCCGAGACGTTCTCGAGCCGGAGCGACAGCGCGTTGCGGCGCGGCCTCGGCGGCGTCGAGGTCCACTCGGTCCCCTCCACCGCGCTCAGCCCTGGCGGCGCCGGCGGGCCCGCGGAGCGAACGGCGCGCGTGCCCGGATCGCCGACGCCGAAGGCGAGGCTGCGGGCGTCGATCTCTCCGCGCGAAGGGTCGGTGCCGGGGTCCCCGCTCGTGTCGCGGGCGAGCAGGCCGGACACCCAGTAGGCGTGGTCGTGGACCAGCCCGAGCGCGGGCCGGTCGGCGGCGGGCACGAAGGCGTAGTTCACCCGCCAGGGATCGCGCACCACGCGCGCCTCGCCCAGGAAGTCGCGCGCGGCCTCCCACTCGTCGACGACGGCGAGCGTGAAGTGCTCGCCGGGCGCGAAGCTCCACAGCTGGCTGCGCAGGCCCAGCTCGTCGAAGCGCGCCTGCTGGGCGCGCGGGCCCACGTAGGGCACGAGCTCGTCGGCCACCTCGACCCAGTTCATGAACGGCAGCCAGCGGGCGTTCTCGAGCACGATGTTGCTGTTGCTCGACGCGTTCGGGGTGCCGCCCTCGCTGAGGATCACCGGGTCGTTGGGCGGGATCCACACCTCCCGGGCAGGCGGCCCGACGGTGGTGAAGGCGCGCCCGAACAGGTCCGGGTATTGGGTGCCGAGCTTGTACGTGCCGTAGCCGCCCATCGAGTAGCCGGACAGGGCCACGCGGTCGGGGTCGAGGCTGAAGTGGCGGGCCACGTCGCGCCACACCTCGAACACGTCCACCTCGGCCTCGTCGGTGTACCAGCCGTCGGTGCCGCGGGCGTGCGGCGTGACGACCAGGTTGTCGCGCTGATCGCCGAACTGGCGCAGCTGGTTGGGGCTGAAGACCGCGAACTGCGTGTAGGTGCCGCCCAGCGAGTGCAGGGCGAATGTGAGCCCGGAGGGGCGAGCCGGGTCGTAGCCGGGAGGCACCGTGAGGATGTAGGGCTGCAGCCGGCCGCCGTAGGCGGGGAACTCCGCGCGCACGCCCTCCGGCAGGTCGAGCTCCGACGACATGATCCGCGCCTGCTCGCGCCCGGGCGGCGAGTGCAGCTGCTCGTTCACCCCCGCGGCGAGCTTCGCGAAGTCCACGTCGGCGTGGAAGGGCCGGCAGCCGGCCGGGGCGCCACCGAACGAGCAGTCGGTCACGCCGGCGGCGAGCGCGCGCGACTGCTGGTCCTCGAACCAGATGCCGACGCCCGGGAAGGTCGTGTAGGGCGGCATCGGATTCTTGCTCTGCGGCTCGGCGAAGCGGAAGGCCAGGTTGAAGACGGCCGGCGCGGGCAGCGCGGGATTGCCCGAGGCCGAGCCCTCCTCGGTGGGCTCCGAGCCGGGCGGGACGGGCTTCCAGGCGGCCCCGTCCCACAGCCCGGCGCCGGCCACGTAGCGCCACGTGGCGCCGCCCGGGTCCATCGTGGAGCGCGGCACGCGGATGGTCATCTGGTTGGTCGTGGTGTCGATCGAGACCGCCCCCGCCGGCAGGTCGGTGGTGGTCCCGGCCGGCAGCGCGGTGACCTTCCCGCCGGTCCCGAAGGCGGTGATGAACGTGTCGAGTCCCGGCGAGCTCACGCCCGCGCCGAGCGGCCACGGCACCGGGGCGCCGCCGCTGCGGTCGGTGTCGATTCCGATCCCCACGACCGCGGCGTCGCCGGCCAGCACGGTGTCGAGCGTGACCCGGTACACGATCGCCTCGGCGGTCGGCTTGATGCGCAGCTCCACGATGTCCGCGGCGTTGCCGGCATAGCGCGCGGCCGTGGGATAGAGGACGTCCCCGGCGGTCGAGGCCGCGACGTCCGAGCCCGGGTCCCCGCGGCTGCCGCTGCCGGGCACGGTGTCGGCGCCGCGGTCGTCGAAGAGGTAGTCCTGGTACTGGTACTCGCCCTGCCGGTAGGCGTCCGTGCCCGACACGAGCAGGGGCGGCGCGGCGAAGGGCGCCTGCACCGACAGCTGCGGGGCGTCCGGCGGAGGCTCGTAGAGAAGCGGCGGACCGGGCCGCTGGCCCGATTCCACGCTCGGCAGCTCGGCGGCGGCGGCCGGAGCCAGGATCAGCGCGAGCGCGCAGGCGGCGAGAAGCCTCCTCACGGGGCGCAGTAAAGCGCAGCCGGCGCGCTCTCGCGCCGATACCCGGGCCGGCCTCGCGCCGATACTGGGCCGTCCTCATCCCCGATACCCCGTCCATATTGGTTGAAAGCCGACCGGATTTTGCTACTTTGCCTGGATGGAACCCGCTTCGGCTCCTCCCAAGAGGCCCAACGCCAAGCAAGGCTCGCTCGACAATCCCGAGGTCCTGGAGAACGTGCCCGGGCACGTGATCCCGATCCTCGAGCGCGAGTTCGACGACTTCGACAACGAGGCCCACAGGTTCCTCGCCGGCGACACGCCCGAGGACGAGTTCATCGGCTTCCGCCTCAAGCAGGGCGTCTACGGCCAGCGCCAGGCGGACGTGCAGATGATCCGGGTGAAGCTGCCGTTCGGCGGCATCACGCCGGAGCAGATGGAGGCCTTCGCCGAGGTGGTGGAGCGCTACGCCCCGCTCGGCAAGGCCCACATCACCACGCGTCAGAACATCCAGCTCCACCACGTGCCGCTCGCCGACGCCGCCAAGGCGATCCGCGAGCTGTCCGACTCCGGCCTGTCGAGCCGCGAGGGCTGCGGCAACACCGTCCGCAACGTGACGGGCGACCCGTGGGCGGGCGTCTGCGAGAACGAGCTCTTCGACCCCACGCCGTACGTGGGCGCCTACGTGCGCTACTTCGTGCGCCACCCCACCACGCAGCTGATGCCGCGCAAGATCAAGACGGCCTTCACGGCCACCGACGAGGACCGCGCGATCACCGGCATCCACGACATCGCGTTCATCCCGCGCGTGCGTGACGGCGGCAATGCGCGAGGGGCCGGGCGTGGCCCGGACCGGAGCGATGTCATCAGGGGGTTCGAGCTGAGGGTGGGCGGCGGCACCTCGATCATGCCCCGCATCGCCCCCACGCTGTCCGACTTCGTGGAGGCCGACAGCGGCGAGTACCTCAAGCTGACCGAGGCGGTGCTGCGCATCTTCGATCGCCAGGACTGGCTGCGCGCCAACCGCGCCCGCGCCCGCATCAAGGTGTTCGTCGACAAGTTCGGGATCGACGAGCTGCGGCGCCAGGTGGAGGAGGAGCTCCAGGGGGACTGGGTCGCCGAGCGCGACTTCGACCCGGGTCCGCTGCTGTTCGTGGACGACGAGGAGGCTGGCGCCCCGCCCGCCCCGGCGACATACGCCAGCCCGAACGGGGACGCCGCCGAGTTCGCGCGCTGGCGCAAGAGCAACGTCCGGCCACAGCGCCAGGCGGGCTTCTCGACCGTCGAGGTCAAGGTGATCCGCGGCGACCTCACCCCCGAGCAGTTCCGCGGCCTCGCGCGAATCACGCGCGACTACTCGGGCGGCTACGCCCGAACCACGATCGGTCAGAACCTGGTGCTCCGCTGGGTGCGCGACGAGACCGTCTACGAGGTCCACAGCGCGCTGTCCGAGCTCGGCCTGGGCGACTCCGGCGCCCAGCAGGTGAACGACGTGGTCAGCTGCCCCGGCACCGACTCGTGCAAGCTCGGCATCACGAGCTCGATGGGGCTCAACCACGCCGTGCGCGAGCGCGTGGAGGCGATGGAGATCGACGACCCGCTCACCAGGCAGGTCCACATCAAGATGTCCGGCTGCCCCAACGGCTGCGCGCAGCACCACATCGCCAACATCGGGTTCTACGGCGCCTCGATCAAGGCCGGCGAGCACACCATCCCGGCCTACGTGGCCCACATCGGCGGCAACTACGAGGGCGGCGAGGTGGTCTACGGGAGCCGGCTCAAGGTGAGGCTGCCGGCCAAGCGCGTGCCGGACGCGGTGGAGCGCTGGCTGCGCCTCTACGAGGCCGAGCGCGCCGGCGGCGAGGCGTTCAACGCGTTCGCCGAGCGGGTCGGCACCACGCGCTTCGAGGACGAGGTCCGCGATCTGGCGCTGCCGATCCAGTTCTCGCTCGAGAACATGAGCCACTTCGTTGACTGGCAGCGCCGCGAGCCCTTCCAGGTGATCCGGGGCGAGGGCGAATGCGCGATCTAGAGAAGCATCGCGGCGCCGCCGGCTTGCGCACGGCGGAAGCCCATCGCACCCTGCGCCTGGCCGTCGAGCGCCACCACCCGCGGCTGGTGATGGCCTGCTCCTTCCAGAAGGAGGAGTCGGTGCTGATCGACATGCTGATGGGAATCGAGCCCGCGGCGCGCGTGTTCACGATCGACACCGGGGTGCTGTTCCCGGAGACCTACGAGACCTGGCGCCGGGTGGAGCGGCGCTACGGCCTGCAGGTCGAGGTCGTGGACGCCTTTCCGGAGAACGGCACTCCCTGGAGCGCGTCGAGCTGCTGCGGCGCCCGCAAGGTCGAGGCGCTCGAGCGCGCGCTCGCGGGAGCGGAGGCGTGGATCACCGGCATCCGGCGCGACCAGTCGCCCACACGCGGCGCGACGGAGAACGTGGAATGGGACGCCGCGCGCGCGGTCTGGAAGTTCAATCCGCTGGCCGGCTGGAGCGACGGCGCCGTGTGGGGCTACGTGCAAGAGCACGATCTCCCCTACCATCCCCTCCACGACAGGGGCTACGCTTCCATCGGTTGCGCCCCCTGCACCCTGCCCGGCGACGGTCGCGAAGGCCGTTGGGCCGGTCAGCAGAAGACGGAGTGCGGGCTTCACGCCTGAAGCCCGCGTAGGCTCCGCCCCGACGACATGAGCTACGAGATCTCACACCTGCGGGCGCTCGAGTCCGAGGCCATCCACGTCATTCGCGAGGTGGCGGCCGAGCTCGAGCGTGGGGTGCTGCTCTTCTCGGGCGGCAAGGACTCCGCGGTGCTGCTTCACCTCGCCCGCAAGGCCTTCCACCCGGCCGGGCTGCCGTTCCCGGTCATGCACGTGGACACGGGACACAACTTCCCCGAGGTGATCGAGTACCGCGACCGCATGGTGGAGGACCTCGGCGCGCAGCTGATCGTGGCCAGCGTGCAGGCCTCGATCGACAGCGGCCGCGTGGTGGAGGACAGCGGGCCGCGCGCCTCCCGCAACCGGATCCAGTCGGTCACGCTGCTCGACGCGCTCGAGGAGCACGGCTTCAGGGCGGCCTTCGGCGGGGCGCGCCGAGACGAGGAGCGCGCCCGGGCCAAGGAGCGCATCCTCTCCTTCCGCGACGACTTCGGGCAGTGGGACCCCAAGCGCCAGCGTCCCGAGCTGTGGAACGTGTACAACGGCTTCGTCAAGCCGGGCGAGCACGTGCGCGTGTTCCCGCTCTCCAACTGGACCGAGCTCGACGTCTGGCAGTACGTCGCCGAGGAGCAGATCGCGCTGCCCTCGATCTACTTCGCCCACACGCGCAAGGTCTTCCGGCGCGACGGGATGCTCTACGCCGTGTCCGCCTACGTCGAGCTGCTGCCCGGCGAGGAGCCCTTCGAGGAGTCGGTCCGCTTCCGCACAGTCGGCGACATGAGCTGCACGGGGGCGGTGTCCTCCCGGGCGGAGACGCTCGAGGCGGTCGTGGCCGAGATCGCCGCCACGCGCATCACCGAGCGCGGCGAGACGCGCGCCGACGACCGCATCTCCGAGGCGGCCATGGAGGACCGCAAGAAGGAGGGATACTTCTGATACCGGCCAGGAATCAGGGGGGGTCCGGGGGCGCGAGCCCCCGGATGGCATAGCCGTGCCGGGCGCGGCGACCAACGGGCGACCCGTCGTCCGCACGTCGGAGCTCGTGCGCTTCGCCACGGCGGGCTCGGTCGACGACGGCAAGTCGACCCTGATCGGTCGGCTGCTGTTCGACACAAAGTCGATCTTCGAGGACCAGCTCGAGCACGTGGAGGAGACCTCCAAGCGGCGCGGCGACGGCTACATGAACCTGGCGCTGCTCACCGACGGGCTGCGGGCCGAGCGCGAGCAGGGCATCACGATCGACGTGGCCTACCGCTACTTCGCCACCCCGCGGCGCAAGTTCATCATCGCCGACACGCCGGGGCACGAGCAGTACACGCGCAACATGGTCACGGGCGCCTCGACCGCCGACCTGGCGCTGATCCTGGTCGACGCCCGCAAGGGCGTGCTCGAGCAGTCGCGCCGCCACGCCTTCATCGCCTCCCTGCTGCGCATCCCGCACCTGGTCGTGTGCGTGAACAAGATGGACCTGGTCTCCTTCGACCAGGAGGTGTTCGAGCGCATCACGTCCGAGTTCTCGGGTTGGGCGGCCAAGCTCGACGTGCACGACATGACGTTCATCCCGATCTCGGCCCTGCACGGCGACAACGTGGTCGAGCGCTCCGAGCGGATGCCGTGGTACGAGGGGCCCTCGCTGCTGTACCACCTCGAGCACGTGCACGTGGCGTCGGACCGCAACCTGCAGGACGCCCGCTTCCCGGTCCAGTGGGTGGTGCGGCCGATGTCCGACGTGCACCACGACTACCGCGGCTACGCCGGCGAGGTCGCCTCCGGCGTGTTCCGCGCGGGAGACGAGGTCCTCGTGCTGCCGTCGGGCCGCTCGTCGCGCATCGCGGGGATCGACACCTACGACGGCGAGCTCGACGAGGCCTACCCGCCGCTGTCGGTCACCCTGCGCCTGGAGGACGACCTCGACGTCTCGCGCGGCGACATGATCTGCCGCCCCCACAACCAGCCGGTCGAGGCGCGCGACATCGACGCGATGGTGTGCTGGATGTCCGAGCGCTCGCTCTCGACCTCGGGCCGCTACCGCATCAAGCACACCGCCCGCACCGCGCTCGCCAAGGTCGAGGAGGTGCTGTACCGCATCGACGTCAACTCGCTGCACCGCGAGGAGAGGGCGGCCGGGCTCGAGCTGAACGAGGTCGGGCGGCTGCGCCTGCGGCTGTCCGCGCCGCTGTTCGTGGACGAGTACCGGCGCAACAGGGCCACCGGCAGCTTCATCCTGATCGACGAGTCGACGAACGACACGGTTGGCGCAGGGATGGTGTTGTGATGCCAACCGGGGGCTCGCGCCCCCGGACCCCCGCGAAGATTGGCTTGCCGCTTAGAGTTCGGGCATGCTCGGCCACGTAGCAGTCGGTACCTGGAGCGGCGGGCGCTTCATGCGCTTCGGCGAGGCGATCTCCGACG
>JBOGXS010000184.1:0-10643 GCA_050693815.1 Thermoleophilaceae bacterium
TGCGCGCCGCCGGCGCCGGGCTGGCCGGCGCGGCCCTCGGCGGGGCCGGGTGCCGGCCGTTCGGTGGCGGCGGGTCCGGCGGCGACGTCCGCAACATCGTCCTGATCGTGATCGACTCGCTGCGGCCCGATCACCTCGGCTGCTACGGCAACGGGCGCGTCCGCACCCCGAACCTCGACGCGCTCGCACGCGAGAGCCTCCGTTTCACTCGCGTGTTCCCCGAGGCCATGCCCACGGTGCCGGCGCGGCGCTCGATCCTCACGGGCCGGCGCGTCTACCCTTTCCGCGGCTGGGAGCCCTGGCGGGGCCTCGCCAAGCGCGCCGGCTGGTCGCCGATCCTGCCGGGCACGCCCACGCTGCCCACGATCCTGCGCGAGCGCGGCTGGTGGACGGCCTACGTGAGCGACAACCCCTTCCTCACGTACACGCACGCCTTCGCGCCGTTTCGCGACAGCGTCGACCGCTACGTGCGCGTGTTCGGGCAGCGCGGCGACCGGCGGCCGGCCGAGAGCGTCCCGCGGTCCGAGGCGGTGCGGCGGCTGCCGCCGGTGATGCGCACCGAGGCCGCCATCGGCCGGGTGCGTCAATACCTCGCCGACAACGGCGCGGGCCGCCACGAAGACCAGCAGGCGGCCGCGCGGGTGTTCGCCTCGGCGGAGCGGCTACTCGGCCAGGCCGCGAAGCAGAGCCCCTTCCTGATGGTGGTCGACTCGTTCGATCCGCACGAGTTCTGGGCCCCGCCGCCCAAGTACCTCGACCTGTACGCCGACCGGGACTACCGCGGGCCCGACATCGCCGACGTGCGCTACACGCGGTCGGACTACCTGACCCCTGCGCAGGTGCGCCACCTGAAGGCCACCTACGCCGCCTCGGTCACGATGGTCGACCGCTGGCTGGGGCACTTCCTGGACGGCCTCTACGCGCGCGGGCTGCAGGAGGACACCGCGATCGCGCTGGTGAGCGACCACGGCATCTACCTCGGCGAGCACGACCTGACCGGCAAGTCGGACAGCCACCTGCACCCCGAGCTGATCCAGGTGCCGCTGCTCCTGCGCGACCCCGGCGGAGCCGGCGCGGGCGCGGCGAGCGACTACTACGCCACGACGATCGACCTGGCCCCGACGTTGATGAGCATGGCCGGGCTGGAGCCGGCGCGGCGCTTCCACGGCACGGACCTGGCCCCGCTCCTGGCCGGCGGCGACTCGGCGGAGAAGCGCCCCTTCGCCTACGGCGGCTACAGCAACTTCTCGTTCGTCCGCGACGAGCGCTGGGCCTACGTGGTGCGAAACGACGACGGCTGGCGCCTCCTCTACGACCTGGCCGCCGACCCGCACGAGCTGCGCGACGTCGCGGCGGAGCACCCGGCCGTGACCGCGCGGCTGTGGCGCCGGTTGCTGGACACGGTGGGCGAGCGCCCGCCCCGCTACAGCCTCGAGTGGACGCAGCGGCCGGGGCGCACCCTCTAGCAGCCCGGCCGCTCCCGGCGCGAGTCAGGGGAGGAGCTCGAGCGTCGTGCAGTGCCGGGGCCGCACGGCGGCGAAGTGCCGGCGGTCGAGCGTTAGGACGATCGGCGTTTCGAGGCGCTCGGCCAGGGCCACGACCGATGCGTCGGTTCCGCCGAGCGGAAAGTCCGCGTATTGCTCGACGAGCGCTCCCATGCGCGCGAAGTCCTCGCCCGTGGGCCCCTCGACATCCACGGCTCCGAGTCCCCGTAGGAAGGCGGATTCGGCGGACGGCCCCAGCCGCGCCCCGACGAAGTACGTCGCCTCCGCAACGACGAGCGCCGGCACGACCAGCCGCAGGTCGGAACGCGACAGTGCCGCAAGCGACTCGGAGTGGTCGACATCATCGGCATCCGCGGCGGCGTACAGCGGACCGGCGTCAACGACCGCCAGCTCGGTCATTCCACTCTCGCTCGAGCAGCTCCTCCATGTCTTGAGCAGTCGTGCGATGGCCGCTGCGGCCGAGGGCTGCGAATGGGAGGTCACGTCGCTCCCCTGGGACGAGTCCGAGATGACTCGCCAGGGCGTCGCGGGCGATCTCAGACGCTGAGCGGTTGCGGCGCCGCGATTCCCGCTCCAGCGCCTTGGCGAGATCCTCCGGAAGCGAGATGGTGGTGCGCTTCATACCTGCATACTATCATCAGAGGGCAGGGAAACCCCCAGCCTCAGCGCAGGTTCCCCAGCGCCGTCCCGACGTCGCGCGCCGCGTCGAACAGCGGGTCGGGCCAGATGCCCAGCACAATCGTGGCCGCGGCGAACAGGACCGCGACGGCCGCGACCTCGGGCTGGGCGCGGGCGTCGGCCTCGGGGGACCAGCCGGCCACCGGGCGGATGCGACGGCGCGGCACGGTCGGCCACTCGACCTCGTAGCGGCCCATCCACATCACCGCCACCACGCGCAGGTAGTAGACGAGCGAGACCACCGAGCCCAGCACGATCGCGATCCCCAGCCAGGTGTACTCGCCCGAGACCGACGCGTCGATCAGGTAGAACTTCCCGATGAAGCCGGCGGTGGCCGGGATGCCGCCGAGCGAGAGCATCGCGATCGTCATCGGCCACGCCAGCCAGGGCTGGGCGCGGCCCAGGTCCTCGAGCGAGGCGAGGTCGTCGCCGTGCTCGGACACCCGCTCGCGGGCTACCACCACCGCGAAGGCGGCCGCGTTCATCACCAGGTAGACGGCCAGGTAGAACGCTGTGGCCTGGAGGCCGAGCGTGGTGCCTACCACCACGCCGGCGAGCAGGTAGCCCGCCTGGGCCACGCTGGACCACGCCAGCAGCCGCTTGAGCGAGCGCTGGGCCAGCGCGCCCACGTTGCCGATCGCGATCGTGACCGCGGCCAGCACGGCCAGCGCCGGCCCCCACTCGAGCTGGGTCAGGCCCAGGGCGTGGTCGAACAGGCGCAGGAAGATCGCGAACGCCGCCGCCTTCGTCGCCACGGCCATGAACGTGGTGATCGGGGTGGGCGCTCCCTGGTAGACGTCCGGGGTCCACTGGTGGAAGGGCGCCACCGAGGCCTTGAAGGCCAGGCCGGTGGCGGCCAGGGCGACCCCCGTGAGCAGGAGCGGGTCGGTGCCGCTCAGCTCCCCGCCGCCGATCGCCGCGGCGATGGCCTCGAACTGCATGGCGCCGGTGGCGCCGTAGATCAGGGCCAGGCCGTACAGCAGCGTCGCCGAGCCGACCGAGCCGATCACGAGGTACTTGAGCCCCGCCTCGAGCGATGTCGCGCGGCGCAGCTCGGTGGCGCACAGGACGTAGAGCGGGATCGAGAGCAGCTCGAGCCCGACGAACAGCGTGATGAGGTCGGAGGCCTGCGCGAGCACGACCATGCCCGTGATCGACCCGAGCAAGAGCGCGTAGTACTCGCCGTGGCCGGCCTCGCGTGCGGCGACGGCCCGCAGCGACAGGGCGATGCAGACGAGCCCGGCGACGAAGAAGAGCATCGACAGGCCGAGCGAGAGCGTGTCGACGGTCAGCGAGCCCTCGACGATCGGCCGCTGCTCGCCCGGCTCCCAGACCCAGATCGTCAACCCCATGGCCGTCAGCAGGGAGACCGCGGTGAGCGCCGGAACGAGGGTGTGGCGAACGAGGCGCGAGCGCAGCAGCCCCACCATCAGCACGACGATCGAGCCGCCGATCGTGGCCAGGAGGGGCGAGAGCTCCTTGTAGGCGATCTCCGGCGCCTGGACCTCGGCCAGGGGCAGCGTCACCGCGACGCGACCTCCTCCCCCACGCTCTGCGCCCGCTCGATGGACTCCGTCGTGGCCCGCTCGGTCCGCTCCACCACGAAGTGCGGATAAACGCCCAACGCGACGATGATCGCCACCAGCGGCGCGATCGCCGCCAGGTCCAGCCCGCCAACGTCGCGCGACTCGACCACCGGCGCGGTCCGGTTGTGCATGGTGCGCTGGAAGATCCGGATCATGTACACGGCCGCGAGCACCACCCCCACGCTCGCCACGAGGCCGTACACGAGCTTGTCCTCGAAGGCGCCGAACAGCACGAGGACCTCGCCGACGAAGTTCGCCGAGCCCGGCATGGCCAGGGTGGCGAAGGTGACGATCAGGAACAGCGCGGCCAGCACCGGGGCCCTGAACGCCATCCCGCCCAGCTCGTCGAGCGACTCGCGGCCGCGGGCACGCGCGGCGATCACCCCGATGATCAGGAACAGCGGCACCACCACGAGCCCGTGGTTGAGCATCTGGAGGACCGCGCCCTGCGCGCCCTTGTCGTCAAACGCGAAGATGCCCAGCACGATGAAGCCGAGCTGGGCGATCGAGGAGTAGGCCACCACCAGGCGCACGTTGTCCTGGACGAAGGCCAGCACCGATCCGTACAGGATCGAGAACACCGCCATGACGATGAACAGCTCCTGCCAGTGCTGCGAGCCCTCCGGCATGATCGGCAGCACGATCCGCAGGAAGGCGTAGACGCCGACCTTGGAGAGCACGCCTGAGAGCAGCGCGAGCGTCACGATCGGCGTGGCCCGGTAGGTCTCCGGTATCCAGCCGTGGAGCGGGAAGAGCGGCGCCTTGACGAAGAAGGCGAGCGCGAACAGGAGCACGATCCACTGCTGCGTGCCCTCGGACACCGTGCGCTGCGACAGGTCGGCGAGCGAGAACGAGATCTCGCCGCCGTCCGGCGTGGCCAGCACGCCGAGCGCGACCGCCCCCGCCAGCATCAGCAGCGATCCGGCCAGCGTGTAGATCACGAACTTGGTCGTGGCCCGGATGCGGTCGCCCGTGCCCCAGCCGCCGATCATGAAGTAAAACGGCACGAGCATCAGGTCGAAGAACACGAGGAACAGCGCCAGGTCCTGGGCCAGGAAGGAGCCGAGCACGGCGGTCTCGCCCAGGGCCAGGTTGAAGAAGAACAGCTTCGGCCGGTCAGCCCGCGGGGTGCCACCGGAGGGGGTCACCCCGCGAGGGCCGCGGAACGCGGCCACCAGCGTGCACGGCACCCAGGCCACGGCGGTGAGCACGACCATGAACAGGTTGAGCCCGTCGATCCCGAGCTGGTAGTGGATCCCGAGCTCTGAGATCCACTCGTCGTCGGTCACGTACTGCAGGCCGCCGCCCGAGTCGAAGTCAATCAGCATCACGATCGCGTAGGCGAGCACCGCCGCGGTGCCGGCGAGCACCGACCAGCGCGCCATCCCGCGCGGCAGGACGGCGCCGAGCAGGCCGGCAGCCAGCGGCAGGAACAGGACGATCGACAGGTGGATGGTCACGAGCTGGAGATCAGGAAGTAGAGGGCGAGGGCGCTCACGCCGACCACCAGCAGCGCGGCGTAGGCGCGCACGTAGCCGGTCTGGATGGCGCGCGCGAACGAGGTGCCGGCGCGAACGATCCCGGTGGTGCCGCCCACGATGAAGCCCTGCACGAAGTCGGTCTCGATCACGCGCCGGCCGAAGCCGCCGGCGCCCTCGTAGGGTCGCACGAAGACCGCGTCGAACAGCTCGTCGAAGTACCACTTGCGCTCGAGGAAGCGGTGCCCCGCCGCGAAGCGGTCACGCAGCCGCAGGGTGACCCCGCGGCGGCGCACGTACAGGGCCCAGGCCAGCGCGATCCCCGCGATGGCCACGATCGCACCGGCGGCCAGCCCGGCCCACTCGGCCCCCTCGCTCGGGTGCACCTCGGCGAAGCGCGACTCCTCGAAGGTTGGCTCCAGGAAGTGCTCGAGCGTGTCGGTGAGCCCGGGAACGGCCACGATCCCGCCCACGATCGACAGCAGCGCCAGCGGCGCCATCGCCGCCTTCATCGGCCCCGAGCGCTCGGCCACGTGGTGCTCGAGCCCGGGGAAGCCGACGTCGGTGTCCTCGGCCTCGCCGGTCAGCGGGTTGGCGGGCTCGCCGTGGGCCAGGTGCCCGCCCTCGAGCTCGCGGGCCTCGGGCACGGGATCGCCGAGGAACACGCGGAACACCATGCGAAAGGCGTAGAAGGCCGTCAGGAAGGCCGCCGCGTAGCCGAGCAGGGCCAGCGCCACGTAGCCGCCGCCGCGCTCGATCGCGAAGGCGAGGATCTCGTCCTTCGAGAAGAAGCCCGACATGAGCGGGAAGGCGGCGAGCGCCAGCGCGCCGATCGCGAAGGTGACGAACGTGAACGGCATGGCCCGGCGGAAGCCGCCCATCCGGTCGAGGTCCTGGATGCCCGCCATCGCGCCGATCACCGAGCCGGCGCCCATGAACAGGAGCGCCTTGAAGAAGGCGTGCGTCATCAGGTGGAACAGCCCGGCGCCGTAGGCCGCCACCGACACGCCGAGCACCATGTAGCCGATCTGGGAGATCGTCGAGTACGCGATCACGCGCTTCAGGTCGGTGACCACGAGCGCCACGGTGGCCGCGAACACCAGCGTGGCGGTGCCGATGATCGCGCTCACGTCGGCGGCAGTCGGCGCCAGCTCGAAGAGCGGGTGCATGCGGGCGATCAGGTACACGCCCGCGGTGACCATCGTGGCGGCGTGGATCAGCGCCGAGACCGGCGTGGGGCCCTCCATCGCGTCCGGCAGCCAGGTGTGGAGCGGCAGCTGGGCGGACTTCGCGAAGGCGCCCACGAGAATCAGCAGGCAGGCGGCCACCAGCGTGCCGTCGTTGGCCTGAAACGCCTCCTCGGCGCCGCGGAACACGCCGGCGTAGTCGAGCGCGCCGGTCTCGCTGAGCAGCAGGAACGCGGCCACCACGAGGCCGACGTCGCCGATCACGTTGATCACGAACGCCTTGATGCCGGCGCCGGTGGCCGTGGTGCGCCGGTACCAGAACGAGATCAGCAGGTAGGAGGCGGCGCCGACGAAGGCCCAGCCGACGATCAGCAGCACGAGGTTCGCCGCCAGGACCAGCAGCAGCATCGAGAAGACGAAGTAGTTGAGGTAGGCGAAGTAGCGCGAGTAGCCGCGGTCGCCGCCCATGTAGGCCACGGAGTAGACGTGGATCAGGAACGACACGCCGCTGACCACGAGGCACATGAACACCGACAGCGGGTCCACCAGGATCGCCAGGTCCGCGCGGAAGTCGGCGGTGGCCGCATAGGTCCAGGCGGAGTCCACGTGGGCGCGCTCGTCGAGCTCGGCGAGCGCGCCGAGGGAGGCCAGGAAGGACCCGAGGATGGCCGCGCTGGCGATCCAGCCACCCGTCCGCCCCGGCAGGGAGCGCCAGGCGAGGGAGACGACCAGCATCCCCACCAGCGGGAAAGCGAGGATCAGCCAGCCGTAGCCGGTGGCGCTCAACCCCGCAGCTCCGACATCTCGTCCACGTCGATCGGCAGCTGGCGCCGGTACATCGCCACGATGATCCCGAGGCCGATCACGACCTCACAGGCCGCGATCACCATCACGATCAGCGCGAAGACCTGGCCGGCCTCGCCGCCGTGCATGCGCGCGAAGGCGATCAGCGCGAGGTTGCCCGCGTTCAGCATCAGCTCGAGGCAGAGCAGCACGACGAGCGGGTTGCGCCGGATCATCACGCCGGCGGCGCCGATCACGAAGATGAAGGCGGAGAGGACGAGGAACCAGGTGACGTCCACTTACGCCTCGAGCCCACGCCGACGACGAGCGAGGACAACGGCGCCCACGGCGGCGACAAGCAGAAGGTAAGACGCCGCTTCGAACGGCACCAGGAAGCGAGTCAGCAGCAGCTGGCCGATCTGAGCGGGCGAGCCGAAGCCGGCCCCGACCTCGGCACCGGTGGTGTCGAGCGCCTCCAGGCCGCTCGCGAGGAACGCGATGCAGAGCTCCACGCCCACCGCGGCGGCGAACAGCGGGGCGAAGGCGCTGAGCGCGCCGCCCTCGGGACGCAGCGGCTCGTCCGACCCTCCGATGTACGCCACCACGAAGATGTAGAGCACCATCACCGCGCCCGCGTAGACCACCACCTGGGCCGCGGCCAGGAACTCGGCGTGCAGCAGCAGGAACAGCACGGCCAGGGCGACGAGGTGGGAGACGAGGGCCAGCACCGAGTAGAACGGGTTGCGCAGGACGACCACGCCCACCGCGCCGGCCAGGGCGCCGATGGCCGCGAGGAAGAAGAGGACCTGCTCGAACCACATCAGGCCCTCACTCGCCCTCGCGCCGCAGGGGCGTGTGCTCCGGCGGGTCGGCCAGCAGCATCTCCTTGGTGAAGATCAGGTCGCTGCGGCTGTAGTCGGCCAGCTCGTAGTCGTTGCCCATCGTGATCGCGTCGAAGGGGCAGGCGACCTCGCAGTAGCCGCAGAAGATGCAGCGCGTCATGTTGATCTCGTAGACGGCGGCGTAGCGCTCGCCGGCCGAGACCTGGTTGTCGGGCGTGTTCTCGGCCGCCACCACGCGGATGCACTCGGCCGGGCAGGCCGCGACGCAGAGCGAGCAGCCCACGCACTTCTCGAGCCCCGAGTCCTCGAAGCGGTGCAGCTTGTGGCGGCCGCGGAAGCGCGGGTAGACGGGCGTCTTCTCCTCCGGGTACTGGATCACGTGGTGGCCCTCGGCCACCCGCCCGAGGGTGGTCTTCAGCCCGCGCAGGGTCTCGCCGAACACGCGGTACACGGCGCCCAGCCCACCGGGCTCCGGGCCGCGCTCGATCGGCTTGGCGGCGCCGCGCCAGTCGGGCGACGGCGTCACGTGGCCACCAGCACGATGGCCGTCACGAGCACGTTGAGGGTCGCGAGCGGCAGCAGCACCTTCCAGCCGAAGGACATCAGCTGGTCGTAGCGCAGCCGCGGCAGCGAGGCGCGCACCCAGATGAAGAAGATCGTGCCGAGGATGATCTTCAGCAGCATCCAGAGCGGCGCCAGCGCCTCGGGCCCCGGCCCGTGCCAGCCGCCCATGAAGCAGGCCGCGGCGATGGCGGAGATGACCAGGATCTCCATGTACTCCGCCATGAAGAACGAGCCGAAGCGCATCCCGCCGAACTCGGTGTTGTAGCCGCTCACCAGCTCGGCGTCGCTCTCCGGAAGGTCGAACGGGGCGCGCGCGGTCTCGGCGAAGCCGGCCACCAGGAAGATGCAGAAGCCCACGAACTGCGGCACCACGTACCACATGCCGTCCTGCGACGCGACGATGTCCACGAGCGACAGGGAGCCGGCCGTCATGGCCACGCCCAGGAGCGACAGCCCGAGCGCCACCTCGTAGGAGATCAGCTGCGCCGCGGCGCGCATGGCGCCCAGGAACGAGTACTTCGAGCCCGAGGCCCAGCCGCCCAGCACCAGCCCGTAGAAGGCGAGCGCGCCGAAGGCGAAGAAGTAGAGCAGCCCGATCGACACGTCGATGCCGTACAGGCCGAAGCCCCCGCCCCAGGCGTCGTAGGGCCCGAACGGGATCACCGCCATCGTGGCCACGGCGGTGGTGACCATGATCACCGGCGCGATGGCCATCATCCACGGCACCGCGTTGGCCGGGGTGAACGACTCCTTGGAGAGCAGCTTGAGCACGTCGGCGATCGGTTGGAGCAGGCCGTAGGGCCCGACCCGGTTGGGGCCGATCCGCGACTGGAAGCGCCCGAGCAGCTTGCGCTCGCCGAGCAGGATCAGCGGCACGATCTGCAGGAAGACCACGAAGATCACGATCGCCTTGGCGATCAGCACGAGCGTGCCCTCGAGTGCGCCGTCCATCAGCTGGCCGCCACCGGTTCGCGCCTGCTCGCCCGCGCCAGCTCGACCGGGCCGTCAGACAGGTCTGCGCCGTCCAAGAAGACGCTCCCGGCTGGCACCCCGCTCCGCACCGCGGCGGTCACGACGGCCTCCTCGCCGCCCACCGAGAGCGTGACCTCGTCGCCGTCCTCGATCCCCGCGCGGCGCGCGTCCTCCACCGAGATCTCCGCACGCGCGCGCGGGACCATGAAGCGAAGCGAGGGCGAGTGCTCCACCTCCGGGCCGCTCCACAGGCTGGGCACGGCCGCCAGCCTCAGGCCCTCGGGCGCCGCGGGCGGCTCCGCCAGCGGCTCGGTCGAGGGCTCCTCGCCGGGGAGCGCCGCTGCGGCGTCGCGCTCCTGCCAGCGCACGCCCAGGCCGCCGATCTCGTCCAGCGTTATCCCCGCGTAGAAGGGGACCGCCTCGGCCAGCCGCGCGGTCACCATCGGCGCGGTGAGGGCCCCCACCCCCGCGCCGGCGCGCTCGCACAGCTCGGCCAGCACCTGCCAGCCGGGACGCACGTCGCCCGCGCGGCCGAGCGCCTGGCGCACGCGCTGGAGGCGGCCGTCCGGGTGGGTGACCGTGCCCTCCTTCTCCGGGTACACCTCGGCCGGGAAGACCACGTCGGCGTGCTCGTCGAGGCCCTCGCCGTGAAACTGGGCGAAGACGATCAAGGCGTCGGCGCCGGCCAGCGCGGATTCGGGCGGATCGTCCTCCACCAGCAGCAGCGCCCCGACGTCGTCGGCCTCGACCATCTCGGCGGCGGTCATACCGGGCCGGGCGTCGGCGAGGCCGGGGCCGAGGCCCGGCACGCAGCCCACCTCGCGCAGGCCGCGGCCGTTCGTGCCGGCCGGCACCTCGATCAGGCCCGACTCGGGCTTCCCCTCGACGCCCAGCGCATCGGCGAGCGCGAGCAGCGCCTCGAGCGCGTGCCCGCCGCGCTCCCCGGAGGCCACACGCTCGCTCCAGATGACCACGACGTCGTCGGCGTCGCGAAGCACGTCGGCGGCCGCCTCGTGCCCGGCGCCGGCGCGGCCGGCCCGGGACGAGC
>JBOGXS010000185.1:0-14382 GCA_050693815.1 Thermoleophilaceae bacterium
AGCTGCCCGAGACGCCCTCCCCCTCGTTCCCGGCGGAGAACACCTCGACCATCTCCTGGTTGCCCGGGACGGACGGCTGCGCGTCCCGGACGAGCGCGTCGTACTCGCGCGACACCGCGCTGTAGTCGCCGAGCACCTCGAAGGGCTGCAGCGGACCGCTGTCGCCTGTGAAGCCCCAGGAGTTGTTCGAGATGCGGGCGTCGTTGGCGTAGGCGGCGGAGGTCAGGCTCGTGAAGGTGGCCGATCCCAGCTCGAAGCCGCCGGCGCAGTCGAAGATCTTGGAAGCCCCCACCGACGCCCGGGGCGCCACGCCGAGTCCGTGGTTGTATCCGGCCGAGTCGTTGTAGCCGCTGCTCGTGTCGGGCTGGTTGTTGAACCCGGCGGCGATCGACGCCACGTTCGTGCCGTGCCCGCCGCAGTCGCGAGCGTTCGAGTCGCCCGTGTAGTTGGTCGCGTAGTCCACGCGATCGCTCCCCGGCTTGACGCCGTCGACCCAGAAGTCGGCGTGATCGGGATCGGAAGCGGACCCGCCGTCGAGGCCCTCGTCGGTGACGTCGATGGTGAACTCCTCGAATGTCGACGCGCCGAACCCCTCGGCGGTGAGCCAGGCGAGATATCCGGGCCCGGTCGGCACTCCGGCGCTGAGGTTCGCGGCCGCTATCTGGGAGGCGCGCTCGTCGAGCAGGCGAGGCTCGGCGTAGGGCTCGACCACCAGCACGGCGGGATCTGCAGCCAGGCGCTCGGCCTCGTCGCGCGAGAGGCGGAGGAACTGGGTGGTCACGCCGACGACCTCGGAGGCGCGCTGAAGACTCGCGCCGAGCCCGCGCGCGTCCGAGCGGGCGTCGGCGCCGCGCTCGCCGGCCACCGTCTGCACCGCGAACGTCCCACCGCCCGAGACGTCCTGCAGCTTGTCGCCCGCCTCGACCTGCGTGACCGCCCGGACCGACGGATCCGAGCCCAGCAGGCCGACCACCCGGTCGACGGCCCGACCCCGGGCGTGCACGAGGTAACCGTTCTGGGCCGCGTAGCCGATCACCTCGACGCCGGTCCGCTCGAGCCTCCGGCGCCACGCGTCCTTCACCGGACCGACGAACTGCACCAGCACGAGCTCCTCCGCCCCGGGCTCGACCTGCTTGGACGCGAGCGACTGCCGGCGCGCGGGGTCGACCGACCCGCCCGCGAGGCTGACCCGGCGCATGTCGTCGCGGCGCGCGGCGCCCGCGTCGCGCAGCTCGGCGTCGTCGGCCCCGCTCGCCTCCACCAGCGTGAACTCGTCGTAGCCGGCCACCACGCGCGCGTCTGACTCGGCGAGCGCCGCCTCGCCCTCGGGCGTGGCCGGCACGAGCAGCAGGTGCCGGCCGGTGCTCGGCGCAGACGACTGCGCTGGCGCGAGCGCCGCTCCGGTCAAGCCGGCCAGCACCGCGGTGGTGACGATGAAAGAGATGAAGCGCGAGGTGAGGACCTTTCACGCGAGGCGCGCCCATGAGAGGGTAGACCTCTTTTCCGGGCAATTCGCGCCTTTGCAACGGGGGCGGATTAGAACATCTGTCCATACCGTCGGCAGGACGGCGGGAAGCTTGAGACCAATCCGCGCGCACTCGGCCGAGCCGAGCGCTTGTTGCGCCGGTTTCCCGGCGTGCTAGCGAACGGGCACCGTCTCGGCCGGCACGGTCTGCTCGGCCACGGCCTCCACGGCCTCCTCGGGCTCACCCTCCTCGCGCGCGCAGACCACGTGGAAGCGCCCGGTGCCGAGCTCGGGATTGGCCCTGATGGGAAGCCCGCGGATCGAGTCCCAGCCGAGCCGCTCGAGCTCGAAGGGGTTCAGCTCGACGGCGACCGCCGGCCACTCGCAGTTGCTGTTGTGGCGATCGATGGCGCGGGAGATCGCCGCCAGGTTCTTGGCCTCTGCGTCGGTCATCGCGATGCCGGCGTCCCGATCACCTTGGCGTAGTGCTCGATCGTGCGCCGCAGGCCCTCGCGGATGTCGACCTCCGGCTCCCAGCCGAGCAGCTGGCGCGCGCGGGTGATGTCGGGCTGGCGCACCTGCGGGTCGTCGATCGGCAGCGCCTCGAACACGATCTCCGAGCGCGACCCGGTCAGCTCGATGATCGCCTTGGCCAGCTCGAGCAGGCTCATCTCGTCCGGGTTGCCGATGTTCACCGGCTCGTGGACCTCGGACTCGGCCAGCAGCACGAGCCCCCGAATCAGGTCGTCCACGTAGCAGAAGCTGCGCGTCTGAGAGCCGTCGCCGAACACCGTCAACGGCTTGTCGGTCATCGCCTGACGCAGGAAGGTGGGGATCGCCCGCCCGTCGTGGGGTCTCATTCGAGGGCCGGAGGTATTGAATATCCGGGCGATGGCCGTGTCCACGCCCTGCTGGCGCAGATAGGCCATCGTCAGCGCCTCCGCATAGCGCTTGGCCTCGTCGTAGACCCCGCGCGGGCCGATCGGGTTCACGTTGCCCCAGTAGGACTCCGGCTGCGGGTGCACCAGCGGGTCCCCGTACACCTCGCTCGTCGACGCCAGCAGGAAGCGGGCCCGGTGCTTCTTCGCCAACCCCAGCGTGTTATGGGTCCCGTAGGCGCCCACCTTGAGCGTGTGAAGCGGCAGCCGCGCGTAGTCGATCGGCGACGCCGGCGAGGCCATGTGGTAGACGAAGTCCACCGGCTCGTCAATCTCGTAGTGCGAGGTGATGTCCACCATCACGAAGCGCAGCTCCGGCCCCTCCTTGAGGTGCCTGATGTTCTCCAGCGAGCCCGTCTCCAGGTTGTCCACGCAGATCACGCGGTGGCCGCGCGCGAGCAGGTAGTCGCACAGGTGCGAACCGAGGAAGCCGGCACCGCCGGTCACGAGCGAGGTGGGCATCGGCCGGGAGGCTACCGGCCGCGACCGCTAGAGCAGCCGGCCGAGCGGGCGAGGTCGAGGTTGAGGTCCTCCTCGGTGAGCCCGAACTCCTCCCTCAGCTCCGCCAGGCGCCGGTCGAGCCCCATCTTCGTGCTCCGGTAGAAGTCGGCTACTCGGCACTCGACGCCAAGAACCCGATCTCTCCCTCCTCGGGGATGCGGGACGGCGGCTGGGCTACGCGCCGAGCTCGACGACGACCTTGATGTCGTCGTCGCCCTTCTCGAGCGCCTCCTGCCAGCGCTCGAGCGGGACCGTGCGCGTGATGAGCCGGGCCAGCCAGCTCGGATCGGCCCGCTTCAGGGAGTCGGCCGCCTGCTCGAAGTGACGCCGGGCGGCGTTGACCGAGCCGAACACCACGTCGTTCTCGAGCACCAGCTCGTTGTTGAGCGCGCCCACGTCGACGGTCAGGCTGCGGCTCGGCGCCACGCCGGTGAGGCATACGACGGCGCCGGGCGCGGTGTGCCGCATCGCGTCCGCGACGAGCTCGGCCACGCCGGTGCACTCCACCACGATGTCCGGCTTCCAGCGCTCCGTCAGCTCGACCAGCGAGCCGCTGTGGTAGCCGGCGCCGAGGTCGCGCACGAGCTCCGGCTTGACGCCCTCCACGGCCAGGTCGACCACCTGCACCTCGAAGCCGCGCTGGACGCCCATCAGGGCGGCCAACAGGCCGATCGGCCCGGCGCCCGTGACCAGCACGCGCTCGTGGGGAGCGCAGGCCCGCGTACGGATGCGGTCGATCTGCTCCCAGGCCTTGGCCAGCACGCTGGCCGGCTCGGTGAGCACGCCCAGCTCGCCGAGCTCGGGGGCGACCGCAACGGCGAAGTCCGCCTCGAGCGCCACCAGCTCGGCGCCGTAGCCGTCGCGGCCCTTGATGCCCCGCTCGGTGTAGCGGCCGTTGCGGCACATGTCCCACTCGCCGCGGGCGCAGCAGGCGCAGGGCACGGGGTCGGGCCGCCGCACGATGCCGGCCACGAGGTCTCCCTGCGCGAAGCCGCTCCCATCCGGCGCCTCGCGCACGCGGCCGAGCAGCTCGTGGCCGAGGATCAGCCGGTCACGGCCGTCCGGAGGCTCACCGTGATCGCCAGCCACGATCTCGCGATCGGTGCCGCACACCCCGAGCCGGACGACCTCCACGAGCAGATCGCCCGGACCGGGCTCGGGCTCGGGCAGCTCGGCGAGCTCGACCCGACCGGGCTCGCGCGGGAAGACCGTGACGGCGCGCACCGTTCTCGCATACCCCGCCCCGTTCGCGGCTACGCTCCGGGCATGGACCTCGGCGCCCCCGGCTCCTACATGACCCTCGCGGAGGGCGTGCCCGTCTACTCGAGCGACGGGCAGCGGCTGGGCGAGGTCGAGCACGTGCTGGCCGAGCCGGACAAGGACATCTTCGACGGCATCGTCTTCGACGCCGACCCGCTGCCCGGCGGGCACCGCTTTGCCGACGCCCCCGAGATCGAGAGCATCCACGAGCGCGGGGTGGTGCTCGCGCTCGACTCCCAGGCCGCCGAGCGCCTGCCCGAGCCGAGCGAGAACCCGGCCGCCATGTCGGCCGACCCGGACGACACGGCCGAGGGCGAGCTCCAGCGCAAGCTGCGGCGCGCCTGGGACCTGATCTCGGGCCGTTACTGATCCAGGCGTGCCCTTGCAACGGGTCACGGCTCGAGTCCAGACCCGCGGCCTCGCCCCAGCATCACCTGATCCGAACCACGCTGCCAGGCTGGCACCGCGGCGATCGCTCTCACCGCCGCCCACCCAAACCACGGGGTCAAGCGCCCGAGCGGCGCCGACGGCGGTAGGCGACCGCCCGATGCCGGATCGCCCGCACGATGACTCCTCCCGCCTCGACCGTGTAGAGGACCCGATAGTTCCCGACGCGCGCCGACCAGAGTCCTTCCAGGCGGCCGACGAGCCTTTTCTCCTCTCGCTCGGGCTCAGCGCCGATCAAGGCCAGAGTCTCGAGAACGGCATCGCCCACCGGCTCGGGGAGCGCCTCCGGCAGCGAAGGCGCCGTCGGTCGAACGCTCGGTTCGCTGCCGTCATCACGCGGTAGCGCCCAGGATCGCCCTTGGGGTCGTTGTCTCCCGGCGCGCCGGGGGCGGCTTGACAAGCGCCCATTACCGCTGAGAGGTTCGCGGAGCACACGAGGCAGGAGGACCAGGATGCACGTGCTCGTGACGGGTGGAACGGGTTTCGTCGGCGCTCACAGCGTCGGGGCGCTGATCGATGCGGGACATGACGTTCGCCTGCTCGTCCGGGCACCCGAGCGCGTCGCGCTTGCGCTTGATCCGCTTGGCGTCGGCCGGGTCGATCACGTCGTGGGCGATGTCACCGATCCGGTCGCTGTTCGTGGTGCGCTCGAAGGGTGTGACGCCGTGCTGCACGCCGCGAGCGTGTACGCGCTCTCGCAGCGCCGGGCTGCCGAGATCCGGTCGCCGGGCTGCCGAGATCCGGTCGGTCAACGCGCGCGGTACGGAGGTAGTCCTTGGCGCTGCGGAGGCGCTCGGGTTGGATCCGATCGTCCATGTCTCGAGCTACGTTGCACTGCTGCCGCCACCCGCCGACGGCGTCCTGACTGCCGACGCCCCGGTCGGACATCCCGCGGGCCCGTACGCGCGCTCGAAGGCCGACTCGGAGTCGATCGCGCGCCGGTTTCAGCAGCGGGGGGCGCCCGTGACGATCACGCAGCCGGGTGCCATCTGGGGGCCACACGATCCGCACATGGGCGAGAGCGCACGGATAGCGATGATGATCCTGCGCGGTCGAATGCCGATCGCTCTGCCCGGGCCGATGGCGATCGTCGACGTCCGCGACGTTGCGAATGTCCACGCGGCAGTGATGCAGCGCGGGCAGGGCCCGCGGCGCTTCCTGCTGGTGGCGGCAGATGTCATGTTCGCCGATCTCATCGGGATGGTGCGACGGGTCACGGGGCGCCGGCTTCCGGCCGTGGGCGTCCCGAAGGCGCTGGCCCGTCGTGCGATAGGTGCGCGCCGGAGCGTGCCCGGCGAATTGGAAGGCCCGTGGTTCGCGATGCAGGGCGCACGGTCTGACAGCAGCGAGACCGAGGCGGCCTTCGGCATCCGTCTGCGCCCACCCGAGGAATCTGTCACGGACACAGTCCGCTGGCTCCATGCCAGCGGCAAGCTCGACGATCGCCGGGCCGGTCGGGTCGCCCGAGCAGCGGCATGACCGACCGTGCGCTCCCGACATACGCCTGAGATCCGTCACGCCAGGCAGCGACCGATCTGGTCACGTCAGCGCCCGCTTCGCGCGACCGAGGGGCATTGTCGTTCGAGCGTCGCCGCCGCGGCCTGCCGATCGCCCGCTGTCTGCCGTCGATCGGGAGGATCCTCTCGAGGAGCTCGTACGACGCGGTCTCGTGACGCCGCCGGGCCGACCGCGGAGCCCGCGCCAGGCGCGCGTGAAGGCGCGCGGATCGGTCCCGATCTCGTCGCCGAGCAGCGCCGCTGATCCTCTACTTCGACACCTCGGCGCTCGTCAAGCTCGTGATCGTCGAGGAGGGTTCTGAGCCGGTCGCGGAGCTGTGGGGCAGCCGCCACCGGGAGGCGCGCCGCCACCGAGAGCGGATGCGCAGTCGCTCCCGCGCGGTAGCGCGCCCGGCATCACATAATCCGAACCACGCCGCGCGGCTGCAGGGGCCACCAATAGAGCTGAGCCTCCGCTATGCCCAAGCGTCGGGTAGTCGCAGGCGCCGCGCTGGCAAATGCCTGGACCGGCTCCCGCCCGCGCGAATGCCCTACCCCGAGATCGGCCAGCCACTGCCCCCGCGCCGCCGACGCCCACGCGCCGGCGGACAAGTGGCGTGACTGGATCCTGGCTGTCTTCATCGAGTCTCGTCATCAGAATGGCGAGCGTCACGCGGTCGGTGTCGACATCGACAACAACCTAGGCGTGATGGCGAACGCGCAGCTCGACGGGCATGCCGTCGACCTCGAAGCGCGACCCGCCGGGGAGCAAGGACATCCTGCTCACCGACATCGCCCCTGCGCAGGGGTACCATCGGTGAAAGGGCCCTCCATCGGCCATACGAAGCCGAAAGATCGGCCACACGATGGTAGAATATCGGCCATACTATGGCCTCCCCCTCTCTGCGCAGTCTGGCTCGCCACCTTGCCGTCCCCGAGCGCACGCTGCGGCGGGCGGCGGCTGAGGGCCTCGTCCACGGGCGGCGGACCAG
Organism: Thermoleophilaceae bacterium; assembly: GCA_050693815.1. GTDB lineage: Bacteria > Actinomycetota > Thermoleophilia > Solirubrobacterales > Thermoleophilaceae > JACVRW01. The sequence goes on from JBOGXS010000185.1 coordinate 7,100, forward strand.
CGCGCGCCGCTTCGAGACCTCGTTGCGCGAGGAGGTCTACCTCCGCCGGCACTGGCCGTTGCTCAGTGGGCTGCGTGATGCGCTGCGCACCGAGCCCAACGTGCGCCTCGCTGTGCTCATCGGCTCGCAGGCCACCGGGCGCAGTACCGAGCACTCGGACGTCGACCTGCTCGTCGAGCTTCGCGAGGGTTCCGCCGAACGCGTTGCGCAGATCACGGGGCGGCTGGAGCGGCGTCTCAGCCGAGACGTCCAGCTCGTCCGCCTCCAGGACGCCGAGCGCACCCCGTCGCTGATGGCCGACGCTCTGCGGGACGGACGGGTCCTCGTCGACCGCGCCGGTCGCTGGCCCGCTCTGAAGGCGCTGGAGGCAAGCTGGCGCCGGCGAGCGGCCGCCACCGAGCTGCCGCTCGAGCAGGCCATGCGCGACCTCGACCCCGCGTAGGATGACCACACCGCCCATACCGCCCACACCGGCCCCGCTCGAGGCGCGCGACCCCGATCGCGCCCTTGCGCTCAAGGCCAAGATCCGTGCTCGGGTCGCGGACGTGCGCCGCCACCTGGTTGCCCTGCGCACGGCGATGGCCGAGTTCGGCGAGGACTTCGACCTCGACGCCTTCCGCGTCGCGTACGCGTCCGAGGATCCGGTCGCGCTCAACCAGGTCAAGGCCGTCGAACGCGGCCTCGACCAGCTCTACAACTACATCGCGGAGCTTGCCGCGTTCGGCCTTGAGCTGGCGGAGGTCCGAGCGCGCGACGCCGATCTGAACGCGCGCCGCGATCTGCAGGATCTGCGGCGGATCGGCGTGCTCGGCGCCGAGCGTGCCCGGCGCCTCGGGCGGCTCCGCGAGTTGCGGCGCCTGCTCGTCCACGAATACGCCAGTGCCACCGCCGAGCAGGTTCACGAAGCTGCTCGTGTGGTCGCCGACGAGTTCGTCCCCTTCTACGACGCCTATCGAGCGTGGATCGGCCGGGGCTTCAGCGCCCAGCAACCTGATCGGTGATCCCCGCTTCGGTTCCGTAGCTCCTCGCGGACGGGCGAGTACGCGGCTCGTCACCGCCTACCCGAGCCCAACATGGGCCCATGGCCGCAGTCCGCGAGATCACAGCCTTCGATCGGGTCGAGCTGACGAGCCGGTCGACGATGCGCCCGCCGGCGCCCGCGGTGGCGTGCTCGAGCTGCGCGAGGGCGACACGGCCATGGTGGAGATCACGACGCCCGAGTTCGATCCGGCCGCGCGGATCGTCTTCGTCCCGATCGCGAAGCTTCGGCGCCTGGGCTGACCACTCGTCAGCGCCCAGACCGCCAGGCGGGGCGGCTCTGCTCGTCGTCTCGCGCCGCAACCAGAGCTCGAGCTCGCCGACCACATCGCCGGTTCCACGTGGGACGAGGCGTCAGCTCAGCACGCGCTGTCGCTACTGCTCCTCGTCCGTTGCGACAGTCAGGGGCCCTGCCGCGGAGACGGCTGCTTCCATCGGATTGCGAGGCTCTCGCGGTGGTCGCTCGCGCTGCGGCTCGGGAGGTCTGATGAGTCTCTGCCTCGAAGGATCCAGCTCTGTGGCCCTCGGTTCGCGCACTCACCGGCAGAACATGTCAATCCGGCGCGGCCCCTCCGGGGCCATTCTCGAGTTCGGCTCACGACCCCACGGCGCTACTTCGCCGCCTTCGAGGCCGGGACGATGGCCGAGCGCGACTGCGCCGGGCGCATCGCCGAGCTGTCGCGACGGCTCCGCGGCCTCGAGGCTCGCCGGGAGGAGCTCGCCGTCGACGCAGACGAGGCGCCCGAGCCGCTCGGCGAAGAGGAACTCCGGGCGCTGCAAGCGCACGTCCGGACGTGATCGAGACCGGTGATCCACCAGCCCGGAAGACTCTCCTTCAGGCGCTGGTCCAGGAGGTCCGGGTCGTCAGCCGCGCGGAGATCTACCCGTCTTCTCTTTGCCCGCGGTTCGACCACCGTCAGAGTCAGCGCCCCCGGGAGGACTCGAACCTCCGGCCCGCGGCTTAGAAGGCCGCTGCTCTATCCAGCTGAGCTACGGGGGCCAGGGGTGAGGATAGGCGGACGCCCGACGCTAAGGGCCTACGGCGAGCCGGTGTGGCTGACGATGGCGGCGAGCATCTCGTCCCAGTCGCTCTCGTGCAGCTCGTGGCCCCCGCCCCGAAGCGTCAGCAGCTTAGCGCCCGGGACCGCCTCGGCCAGCGCAACTCCGTGCGGGTGCGGGAGGAGCGGGTCGGCGCTGCCGTGGATCACGAGGAGGGGAGCGTCCATCTCCGCCAGCCGGTCCCGCCCCCCGGTGCCGCCGTCCAGCATGGCGTGGTTGACCAGGCTCTCGGGGCTCGCCGTCCGCTCGAGGTCGCGCTCGACGAGATCGCGCGCCGCCGCCTCGTCGAAGGGGTGGCGCGTGCCCGCCAAGGCGCGGGCGTCGCGCACCATGAACTCCGCGAGCGCCCGCCGGTCGGACCAGTCGAGCTGCTCGGCGGCGGCGGCGTGCTCGAGGTACTCGGGCGCAGGGGGAGGGAGGTGGGGATCTTCGTCTCCCACCTTCGTGGTGCTGATCGCCGTCACGCTCGCCACTCGCGCGGGATGCTCGAGCGCCACGAGCTGGGCGATCCCGCCCCCCATCGACATGCCGACCAGATGCGCGCGCTCGATGCCGTAGCCGTCGAGCACGGAGAGCGCGTCGGCGACGAGGTCGTACCCCGTGTAGCGCGGTTGGCCGGGCTCGTAGCTCGTGGACCGGCCGGTGTCGCGGGTGTCGTAGCGGATGACGAACCGACCGGCCCCGGCCAGGCGGCGGCAGAAGGCCTCGGGCCACCACAGCATCGAGGCCATCTGCCCCATGATCAGGAGGACCGGGGCGTCGTCCGGCGCGCCGAAGGCCTCGGCGCACAGCTCTGCGTCGCCCGACGCGATCGTCCTCTCAGCGCTCACCGGTTGCGCCGGCGCCTCTTCGCGCGGCGGCACGCCTCGGTGCGCATCGCGTTCATCGCCTCGAATGTCAGTTGCGAGTTCATGGGTCCACTCTGCCGCCGGCGCCGGCTTCCGGCAATGCGGCCTCCCCGCCAGCAAGGGTGCGGTTAGCCGTATGTCCCGGCCGCGCGGCGCGGGCGAGAATCGGGAGCGACATGGCGACCACGGTGCTTGTGGCGGACGACTCGGTGCTGCTGCGCGAGGGCATCGTGCGGCTGCTCGAGGAGGAGGGCCTCGACGTCGTCGCCCAAGCCGGCGACGCCGAGGAGCTCGTCCGCAAGGTGTCGGCGCACAAGCCGGACGTGGCCGTGGTGGACATCCGCATGCCGCCCACCTGCACCGACGACGGGCTGAGGGCGGCGCTCGAGATCCGGGACAGCGATCTCGACACGGCGGTGCTCGTGCTCTCGGCCTACGTCGACGAGGGCTACGCGCTCGACCTGGTGGGCGACCTGGCCTCAGGCGGCGTCGGCTACCTGCTCAAGGACCGCGTGGCCGACGTGGAGCGCTTCGTGGATGCGGTCCGGCGCGTGGCCGACGGCGGCTCGGCGCTCGACCCGGAGGTGCTCGCCCGGCTCCTCGGCCGGGTCCGGGACGGCTCGCCGCTCGCGCAGCTGACCGCCCGCGAGCGCGAGGTGCTCGGACTCATGGCCGAGGGGCGGTCGAACCAGGCGATCGCCGAGCAGCTCGTGATCACCGAGCGCGCCGTGGAGAAGCACGTGACCCGCATCTTCGCCAAGCTTCGGCTCGCGCCGGCGGCCGAGGACCACCGGCGCGTGCTCGCCGTCCTGACGTTCCTGCGCTACGCCGCCTCGGAGTAGGCCGGCCTCAGCTCGGCCGGCTCGGGGGACGACTCCTCGTCCGGCTCCGCGCTCGGCCGATCGCGCTGCAGCACCGTGAGGGCGACCGCGATGGCGACGATCAGGAGCCCGGCCCCGATCAGGAAGGCCAGCTGGTACCCGTCGGTCAGCGCGGCGGCGGCGGGATCGCCGCTCTCGAGGAGACCCTCGGTGCGGTTCGTCGCGAAGGTGGCCAGCACCGCGAGCCCGAGCGCGCCGCCGACCTGCAGGGTCGTGTTGACCAGGCCCGAGGCGAGCCCGGCGTCGCTCTGCGTGGCGCCCGACATCGCGAGCGTCATGAGGGCCGGGAAGCAGAGGCCGGCGCCGGTGCCGAGCAGGAGCATCGTCGGCAGCACGTCGACCAGGTAGTCGCCGTCGACGGGCACCTGCGTGAACAGGGCCAGGCCCGCTCCGACCAGCACGAGCCCGGGCAGCAGCGTGCTCCGCGGGCCGAAGCGCATGATCAGCCGCTCGGAGTAGCCGAGCGACAGCGCCCCGATGGCGATCGTCACGGGCAGGAAGGCCAGGCCGGTCTCGAGCGCGTCGTAGCCGAGCACACGCTGGAGATAGAGCGCGCCGAGGAAGAACAGGCCGAACATCCCGGCGACCATCAGCGCCTGGATCGCGTTCGCCCCCGCTACGTTCCGCGAGCGGAAGATCCGCAGCGGGATGAGCGGGTTCGCGGCCGTCGCCTGGCGCGCGAGGAAGGCGCCCAGCAGCGCGAGCGACGCGGCCGCCAGGCCGAGCGTGAGCGGCGAGCCCCAGCCGCGGTCGGCCGCCGGCTCGACGATCGTGTAGACGAGCAGCATCAGCGCGCCGGTCACGAGCACCGCGCCGAACACGTCCGCGCCGCGCCCGAAGCCGATGCCCTTCTCCCGGTCGAGCAGCCGCAGCGCCAGCAGGGCCGTGGCGATCCCGATCGGGATGTTCACGAAGAAGATCCAGTGCCAGTTGATGCCCTCGGTCAGGACGCCGCCGGCGAGCAGCCCGACCGAGCCACCGGCCGACGCGACGAAGCTGTAGACGCCGATCGCCTTCGCCTGCTCGCGCGGCTCGGGGAACATCGTGACGATCATCCCCAGGATGACCGCCGACGTCATCGCGCCGCCGACGCCCTGCAGGAAGCGCGCTCCGATCAGGACCTCCTGGCTCTGGGCCACCCCGCACAGCAGCGAGGCCACCGTGAACACGGCCAGGCCGGCGAGGAAGACGTCGCGCCGGGAGATCAGGTCGCCGAGCCGTCCGGCAAGCAGCAGCAGGCCGCCGAACGCGATCAGGTAGGCGTTGACGACCCAGGCGAGGCTGGACTGCGTGAAGCCCAGGTCGTCCTGGATCGACGGCAGCGCGACGTTCACCACGGTGGCGTCGAGCACGATCATGAGCATCCCGACGCAGAGCACCACCAGCGCGATCCACCGCGAGCGATCGGCGGCCGGCTGGGTGCCCTGCTCGTTCGATTGGGCGATCTCGGTCATTCGGAGCAGGCTGTCAGCGCTCGGACAGCCGACCAAGGGGGCCTCCATGCCAATGGAGGTGCGGCTAACCGAACGTAAGGAGGGGTCAGAACGGCAGTGTGAAGCGGAAGGCGCTGCCGCCGGCCTCGCCGGCCTCGACCCAGATGCGCCCGCCATGGGCCTCGACCACCCGCCGGCAGATGGCCAGCCCGATGCCGGTCCCATCGGATCTCGGGTCGCCGCGCGAGAACAGGCCGAAGATGCGCGTGGTGTCGTCGGGGTCGACGCCGACGCCGTTGTCGCGGACGGTCACCACCCACTCCGCGCTGTCGCGCTGGGCCGAGAGGCTCACGCGCGGAGGCGCCTCGCCGCGGAACCTCACCGCGTTGGCGACGAGGTTCTGGATCAGGCGGCGCAGCTGCCGCGGGTCGCCCTCGACCTCGGGCAGCTCGCCGACCTCGAGCGTGGCGCCGGCCTCCTCGAGGCGGGGGCGCATGTCCTCGGCGACCTCGGCCGTGAGCCGGTCGAGCTCGACCCGCTCGGTGCGCAGCTCGCCGGCCCGGGCGTAGGCGAGCACGGCGTCGATGAGCTCGCGGGCCCGGCGGGTGCCGTCCCGCAGCTGCCGGAGCACCTCGGGCGGCGGCGGCTCGTCGGAGCGCCGCTCCAGCAGCGTGACGAGCAGGGCGATGTTCGCCACCGGCTCGCTCAGGTCGTGCGCGACCACGTCCGCGTAGCTGCGCAGCTCGGCCTCCATGCGCCGCTGCTCGGTCATGTCGGTGAGGAACACGACGAGGCCGTCGCCGAGCTTGGCCGTGCGCTGGACGAAGGTCCCGAGCATGTAGCCGTCGCCGAACGGCGTGTCGTAGGTGACCTCCTCGACCCACGGCCGGCCGGTCTCGCAGACGCTCACGTAGGCGTCGAACGCGTGACTTCCGCGCATCTGCGGAAGCGCCTCGAGCAGCGTGTAGCGCTCGGCGGTGGAGGGCGGAAGGCGAAAGCTGCGCAGCATCGACGGGTTGCCGTAGCCGAAGGCGAAGTCCCGGATCCGGCCCTCGTCGTCGCGCAGCGCCCAGAGGACGCCCACGGCCTCGGGGAACTCGTCGAGCAGGGCACGAAAGCCGGCTGCGCCCCGCTCGCCCAGCAGGGCGACGAGCCTCGTGTCCTCCCCCCAGCGCTCTTCGTCCCGCTCGCTCGTCCTCACATCATCCTCGATAGCGGCGAGGGGAATCGCGGCAGCGCCCGTGTGCCGCCGAGCCATTCGGTCAGGCGCCCCGCCTCCTGCTCGATCGCGCCCAGTCCGTCGGCGCCGGCGTCCTCGAGCATCTGGAGCTCGACCTCGCCGGTGTCGCTCTGGCGCCAGCCGCCCACGATGCGTCCTTCCCACCACACGGTCGGTCCGGCGTTGCCGCTCGTGTCGAACAGCTTCGTCCTGTATGGGCCGAGGTACCAGTCGCGCTCGAACCAGCCCATCGTGGTCGGGTCGAGCGGCGGTAGCAGCGCGGCCCACGGCTCGACCGGATCGGTTGGCTCCAGGTCGTCGGGGAGCAGGTACCCGGTCTGCCCGTCGAGGTCGACCTCGACCGCTTGGAGGTCGGCCAGGGCCGTCCGGACCGCCGCGACGGTCGACCCGAGCCACCACTTGATGTCGGCCGCGGTGCCGGGGCCGAACGCGCGCAGCCACCGCTCGACGAGCCCCGCCACGCCCTCGGTCTCCCCGGGCGGTGCGATCTCCTCCCCCAGCCAGGCCTCCATGGAGGCCCAGCGGGGCCGGGAGATGGTCCAGCGGCCGTCGTTCGACGCCCGCACGACGCGCCCGGCCGCCGACAGCGTGGTCAGCACCCGGGGGCCGATCGGGATCTCCCCGCCCCACGACTTCCCTTCCCCGTAGGGGATCGAGCCCTTCAGCCGGGGAATCTCGTCGCGCAGCTCCGACGACGTGGCCTCCCGTCCGTCGGACAGCACGGCCAGCACCTCCTCGGAGGCCTCGGACAGCCAGCGCTCGACGTTCGGGTACAGCCCTGCCT
>JBOGXS010000186.1:0-5465 GCA_050693815.1 Thermoleophilaceae bacterium
GGCTTCGGCAGCGCGGCCGGTTGGATCGGGGCGGCCGCGGTCGTGGCGCTGGCCGGCGGCCTGGCGCTCCGCGGCGCACGCCGGTGAGGCGAGTACGCGCGGCCAGACGCCGCCGAAACCGGCGGAACTCACGGCCGCGTGTACCGACCCTCCTCGCCGTCCTGCTCGTCGCGGCCGGCTGCGGGGGCGGCGACGGCGGCGATGCTTCGGACCCCGCGCCGGCCCCGAGGACAGCGCCCCCGTCCTTCTTCGGGATCGTCAGCGACGACGTGCTGGCCGGGGACGCCGCCTACCGCCGCCGCACGCTCGCCAGCCAGCGCGCCGCCGGAGTGCGGCTGATCCGCCAGGCCTTCCACTGGGACCGCATCGAGCTCACGCCCGGAGAGTTCGACTTCGCCGAGTACGACAGCTATGTGGCCGACGTGGCGAGCGCCGGCATCGAGCTCCTCCCCATCCTCTTCACGCCGCCCGAGTTTCGCGCCCCCCGCGACGTCGCGCGCGGCACCTACCCGCCCGAGCGGCCCGAGGACATGGCCGTCTTAGCCGAGCGGCTCGTTCGTCGCTACGGGCCGGCCGGCGAGTTCTGGCGCGCCAACCCCGGCGTGCCCTTGCGCCCGATCACGGCCTGGCAGGTGTGGAACGAGCCGAACCTGCCCTCGTACTGGCCCGACGGGCCCGATCCTGCAGCGTACGCCGAGCTGCTGGAGGCGGTGGCCGCCGGCGTGAGGCGCGCCGACCCGAAGGCGAGCGTGGTGAGCGCCGGGCTCAGCGAGAGCCGCCACGGGATCCCCTTCCGCGAGTACGTGACGGGCATGTTCGAGGCCGGCGCCGGCGACGATCTCGACGTCTTCGCGCTCCACGCCTTCGCCCGCGACTCGGCCGGGTCGGTGGCCGCCGCCGAGACCACGCGCGAGCTGCTCGGCGAGCTCGGGTCCTCGGCCCCGATCTGGATCACCGAGGTGGGCTGGGCGAGCGGCGGGCCGGCCAGCCCCTTCACGGTCGGGGCCGCCGGACAGGCGGAGCGCATACGCGAGGCGCTCACCGCGTTCTCGCGCCGGCGCCAGGAGCTCGGCCTGCAGGGGGTCGTCTACTACAACTGGCGCGACGCCCCCGTCTACGAGGGCGGCCAGGACTTCTTCGGGCTGCACACCGGCCTGCTCGACATCGACGGGGATCCCAAGCCGGCGCTGGAGGCGTATCGCTCGGTCGCGCGACGGGGCGCCGAGTGATACGACCTCACGCGACGGGGAACAGCTCGAAGGGGTTCCCGTCGAGCGCGGTCACCACCCGGAAGTCGCGCTCGTCGAAGCTCGCTAGGGAGTGCGTCGACCAATTGTCGGCGAGTACGACGATGGACGCATCGGCGAGTCCGAGCTCGAGGTCACGATACTGCCGACAGGTCTCGGCAGCCCGAATCAGGCCCGGCGGATCGAGCAGATCGACGCGGTAAGCGGAGGCGAGATCCTCGACGAACGCAGTCTGGACTTCCACGCCCAGACGGGACAGGATCAGGTAGTCGGCCTCGGCGGCCACGAACGCCGAAACGACGAGCTCGCCTTTCCAAGCTCTCCAGCGTCTCTCGCGCGGGCTCGTGATCGGGGTCGGCCGCGTCGGTCGCGGCGTAGAGCACGCCGGCGTCGACGATCAGCGCCGGCGTCGTCCGAGCTCCTCGCGCAGTATCCGCTCGGCGCCGCGACCCACCGCCTCGCCGCTGCCGCGCCCGGCGCCGTGGGATCGGAAGGTCCGCTGACGAGCGGGCCTGGTGACCTCGGCCACGGCCTCCCTGATGATCGACGCCTGGGATCGACCGGTCTGAGCGGCCAGCCGTCGGAGCGCCGCCGCATCCCGCTCATCGAGGTAGACCGTCGTTCGAACCATGCCATACACGGTACAGGCGAATCGGCTCCCCCGAACACTGTGTGTCGGGTATCCCACCACATTTGTGGTGACATATCCGTCGAGTTTGTGGTGGCGCACCCACCACAGGCTGATCCAGCTGGCGGAGGGCGCCCATACTCGTCATCACCTGGGACGGCCTGGAGGACAGCGAGAAGCGGGTACTCGCGGCCCTGGCCGCCGGCGCGCCGTTGAGCTCGAGGCAGACGCTCGAGCGCTTCGAGCTTGCACGAGCCACCGCTCGTGACGCCCGCGCGCGGCTCATCCAGAACGGATTCCTGGGAAACGAGGACGGCCAGGTCGAGATCATCGACCCGCTGCTGGCGCTGTGGGTGGCCCAGGATCGCCAGGGGCTGCTGGGCGACTGATCGGCCCGCGAGACGGCCGCCCACGCGGGCGCTACCTTCGCCGCCACGGGGCACGGATCGCGCCGGACTTTCGTCGAGCCCGGGCAGGAGATGCTCAAGGACTCGGCGGGAAGTGTCGAAATCGATAGATAGCTCTTGTCCCGCCGCCCTGCACTCGTCCTCGCCGCCGTCCTCGCCGTCGCGGTGCTCGCCGCTCCGGCCGCCCATGCGCGCGGGGTCAGCCGCGACTTCGTCGGCATCACCGCGGAGGACGTGTTCGCCGGCTCGGCCGACTATCGCAGCGAGAACCTGCGCGCCCAGTCGCGGCTCGGGATCGGCCTGATCCGCCAGACCTTCGACTGGTCGCGGATCGAGACCGCACCCGGCCGGTACGACCTCGCCTACCACGACGAGTTCGTGGCGGCCGCGGCGGACCACGGCATCACGATCCTCCCGATCCTCTTCCGCGCTCCCGACTTCCACCTGGGCAGGCGCCACGCCCAATACGCCTGCCCGCCGCGCCGCAACGCCTCGATGGCCGCCTTCGCCCGGGTGCTCGTGCGCCGCTACGGGCCGCGCGGCACGCTGTGGTCGGAGCGGCCCTGGCTGCGCAAGCGGCCGATCCGCTCCTGGCAGATCTGGAACGAGCCGAACCTGCGCCAGTACTGGTGCGGGCGGCCGAAGGCGCGGCGCTACGCCGCCATGCTGCGCACGGTCGGGAGGGCGATCGAGCGGGCCGACCGGCGGGCGCACATCGTGACCGCCGGGCTCCCGCCGAGCTTCCAGGGCGGAGCCGTGCGCCTCAACCGCTATCTCGGCCAGCTCTACAGGGCGAAGGCGGCCAGGCACTTCGACTCACTCGCCATCAACTCCTACGCCAAGGACCACCGCGCACTCGGGCGCCTTCTCACCTCGGTGCGCAAGCTGATGAACAAGCGGCGCGACAGGCGCGGGCAGATCTGGATCACGGAGCTGGGCTGGTCGGACGCCGGGCCGCGCAGCCGCTTCCGCGCCGGCGAGAGGGGCCAGGCCAAGCGGATCGCCAAGTCGCTCGCGCTGATCCGCGCCAAGCGTCGCAAGCTGCGTCTGCGCGGGGTCGTCTACTACTCCTGGCGCGACGCTCCACCGTACGCGCCGGACTTCGACGACATGTGGGGACTGCACACCGGCCTGCTCGACATCGGCGGCGCGCCGAAGCGGGCGTACCGCGCCTTCGGGCGGCGCACGAGGGCCTTTCGCCGCCCGTAGCCTGGCGCGCAGAGGCGACCCACACGGGTCGGCTTTGCCCATATAGTGGACAGGGCCGATGGCTCGCCCCGCCCTTCTGGCCGCCGCCCTCCTGGCCTGCCTCGTCCTTGCCCCCGCCGCGGGCGCGAGGGTCCCGGCCAACTTCGTCGGGATCACCGCGGAGGACGTCTTCGCGGGCGACGCCAACTACCGCACGAGCAACCTGAGCGCCCAGGCGGCGATCGGCATCCAGACCATCCGCCAGACCTTCGACTGGTCCACGATCGAGCGCCGGCGCGGCCGCTACGACCTGCGCTACCACGACGACTACGTGGCGAAGGCCGCCGCCCACGGAATCCGCATCGTGCCGGTGCTGTTCAGGCCACCGCGCTTCCGCGCGCGCCGGCGCGGCCGCGCCGTCTGCCCGCCGCGCCGCAACGCCACCTTCGCTCGCTTCGCCAAGGCGCTCGTGCGTCGCTACGGGCGGCGCGGCAGCCTCTGGCGCCGGCGCCCCGGCGTGCCCAAACGGCCGATCACCTCCTGGCAGATCTGGAACGAGCCCAACCTCGGCATCTACTGGTGCAACCGGCCCAACGCCAGGCGCTACGTGCGCATGCTGCGCAGGGTGGGCCGGGCGATCAAGCGGGTCGACCGCAGGGCGCACATCCTCACGGCGGGCCTCCCGCCGAGCAAGCTGCGCAGCGCGGTCCCGCTGGAGCGCTACATCAAGCGGATGTACCGCGCCGGGGCGCGACGAGCCTTCGACTCGCTGGCGATCAACTCCTACGCCAAGAACCATCGGGCGCTGCGCAGGCTGCTGCGCTCCGTCCGCCGGCTGATGAACCGGCGCCGCGACCGGCGCGGCGGCATCTGGATCACCGAGCTGGGCTGGGGCGACCGCGGCCCCAAGCACCGCTTCATCGTGGGGGCCAAGGGCCAGGCCAAGCGGATCAGGAAGTCGTACGCGGTGATCCGCAAGGTGCGCCGCCGGCTGCGCCTGCGCGGGGTGGTCTACTACTCCTGGCGCGACGCCCCACCCTATCCGCCGCGCTACAAGGACCTCTGGGGCCTCCACACCGGCCTGCTCGACATCAACGGTGGCTTCAAGCCCGCCTTTCACTCGTTCAAGAACGCCGTGGCGCGGCTGCGCTAGCAGTTTCGAATGGGCTACCTGAGCCGCGTCTTCCACGCCTCCGAGGAAGCCAATCGCCGGGCGATCCTGCGCACCCTCCCGTCGGGTCGCGGCGGCGCGCTGCTCGACCTCGGCACCCACCGCGGGGGGTTCACCACGCGCGTGGCCGACCGCCTGGGCGCCGAGAGGGTGGCCGGCGTGGAGCTGATCGAGCGCCACGCGGCGGTGGCGCAGCGGCGTGGCGTCGACGTCACGGTGGGCGACCTCGACGAGGGGCTTCCCTTCCGCTCCGAGAGCTTCGACGTGGTGCACGCCAACCAGGTGCTCGAGCACGTGCGCCGCACCGACGTGTTCATGCGCGAGGTGCGCCGCGTGCTGAAGCCCGACGGGCTGGCCTGCATCTCGACCAACAACCTGTCCAGCTGGCACAACGTGCTGTCGCTGGGGCTCGGCATGCAGCCCATGCCGATGCACGTGAGCGACGAGATCATCGTGGGGAACCCGCTCAACCCCGAGAACCGCTGGGGCCATCGCGACGCCGGCCGCACCCACCTGCGCCTCTTCACCGCGCGTGCGTTGAGCGAGCTGGCCGGCTACCACGGCCTGGCGCTGGAGCGGCTCGAGACGGTCGGCTACTACCCGTTGCCGCCGCTGCCGGCGCGGGCCGCGGCGCGGCTCGATCGCCTGCACGCCGCGTTCCTGATCGGGCTGTTCCGCCCGGTGGCGCGGGAGAACGTCGTGCTCCACGTGCCGCGCGAGGAGGCCGCGGCCGAGCTGTGGAGAGAGGCGTGAGGGTCCGGCTGCTGGTCGCGCTGGCGCTGCTGGTCGCGCTGGCGTCGCTGGGCGCGCTCGCGCCGCTGGCC
>JBOGXS010000187.1:0-5240 GCA_050693815.1 Thermoleophilaceae bacterium
GGCGCAACCGCGGCTGACCGGCTTCGCTGCAGGCGGCTACGATCGCGCCCGTGTCGATCGACGACAACGCGCTGGGCGAGCTGCTCGACGAGCTCGAGATCGGACTGGAGCTGAACGCGGCCGGGCCGGCGATCGAGCCGCTGCTCGACGCGCTGATCGGCGCAACCCCAGACGCGGCGCTGCGCCAGGCCGCCGAGCAGGCGGTCGAGGCGCTATGGGACGCAGACCTGCAGCGGGAGGTTCGCGCCGAGCTTGAGGACCTCCGCGAGCACGCCGTCCAGGAGAGCACCAGACTCCTACCGACGATCGACAGCGCGCTCGCCGAGCTGCGAGCGCCAGCGCAACAGAACCACGTCGCGCACGCGCTCGTCTGGCGTGCGGCGACCAAGCTCCTCCGCCGCGCCAATCGCAACCACGAACGAATGGCCGAGCTGGAGCGGACGCTTGAGCACGCGCCCCAAGCCCGCCGCCGCAGCCTGACGCTGCCGATCGCCGCGACCGCGAGCCTGGCAGCCGACATCGGCGACGAGGAGGCTGCCCACGCCGTCGCCGCCTACGCCCTCAGTCTGACGACCGGCGGTCGGCGAGCGCGCAAGCAACGCGACCACGCGGCCGCCCGCCTGGCACGCTCGCTGGCCACCGACGAGCGGCGACGAGCCGTGCGCGCCTCGCTCACCGAGCTGGCCGAGCTCTCCGCCGAGGAGTTTCCACTCGCGTCGCTGGCCCTGCGAGAGCTGCTCGCCGAGCCCGTCCCGGACGACCCGGTCAGTGACGAGCTGTGGGTCAATCTCGTCGTCGGCATGGCTCACGAGCAACTCGCCGACGCTAGCGCCCGCTGAGCGGACCTCCGAGCGACCAGCACATGTTCTGCCAAAGCCTCGCCCGCCGCGCGCTACCATCCAAGTGTGACCACGGAGGTGACCACATGAAGGTCGTGACCGTTCGCGATTTCCGCGACCGCGCAAGCGAGATGTTCCGCTCCGCCGACGTCATCCTCGTCACCCGCGACGGCGCCCCAGCCGGCTTCTACCTGCCCTGGGACACGCCCGAGCTCCCCGTCGAGGTGCGCCGCGAAGTCTTCCTGCGCCTCTCCGAGCAGATCGGCACACAGCTCACCGAACAGGGCACCAGCGAGCAAGAGGTGCTCGACGATTTCGCTGCCAACCGCCGTCGTCGCTGACGCCAACGTCGTCCTCTCGGCGCTCATCGGCGGCCGCGCCCGCCTCGTCATCGCCTCCCCGCACGGACCGCGCTGCGTCGCCGCCGACGCCGTCGCACTGGAGATCACCCGCCACATCCCGCGACTCGCAAGACAACGCCGCCTGGACCCCGCACTGCTGTTCGCCGCGCTGCAGGTCATGCCGCTCGACTGGAAGCCCGCCGCCGACTACGACGGCCAGCGCGAGGAAGCCGAGCAACGCATCGCCGCCCGCGACCCCGACGACTGGCCAACAGTCGCGCTCGCAATCACCCTCGACCTGCCCGTCTGGTCCCAAGACAAGGACCTCACCACCGCCGGCCTCGACGTCTTCACCACCGGCGACCTCCTCGACGCGCTCCGCGACGCCGGCCACATCGAATAGCCCGCGATCGTTGACGACATGTCATCGACGAACGACCCAAGCACCCACCAACGTCGACGACAGCGCAGCCCGAGATAATGGGCGTGTAGGTGGCCCCGTCGGCGAGCTCCTGCATCTCGCTGTAGCGGTAGCCGCCGACCTGCCAGGCCATGTAGCGGCGCTCCCGCTCGCGCAGCGAGGCGAGCGCTCGAAGCGCCCGCTTCGCCTCCAGGGCGGTCTCGGGGTCGTCCCGCCGCGCCGGAACGTAGGCCGGCTGCTCCTCTCCCAGCTCGCTCGCTTGCTCGCGGCCCTGCTGGCGCAGCAGGCGATAGGCCTCGTGCAGCGCCGTGGTGCGCAGCCAGCCGTAGATCCGCTCGCCGCAGACCGGCCGCTTCGCGACCAGGATCAGCCACGCGCTGGCGCAGGCGTCCTCGACGAGCGCCTGTGAAGCGTTGCTCAGCCTCCACCCGAGCCAAGCTCTCAGCGGGCGCTCGTAGCGACGGTAGAGAGCCGTCGTGTCTGCGCCCGCCCGGTCGCTCGCCGAGACGCGGTCGAGCCGGCTCGCATCCTCGCTCATGGCCCGTACCCGTGGCGGGCCAGGTGGGCCTCCACCTCCGACAGCCGCATCGGCTCGAAGTGGAGGTCGCGCTCGGGCGGCAGGCCGCCGAGGCGCACCCCCGCGACGTCGGCCAGCCCCTGGTCGCCGAACTCGTCGCAGTCGGGGCCGAGCGGGGAGACGCAGTAGCCGGTCAGGACCGGGCCGTCGATCCCCTCGTACTCGGTGGCCGCGCAGACAAAGTACGTCCACCTTGAGCCGGCTGGAACAGCTTCACCCGGCAGAGCGGGTCCGGCTCGTCCGCGATCTCGCGGTAGCTCGGCAGCGCGTCGTCCGCGCGCAGGTACTCGTAGGCCGGCCCGGTAAACGGCGCGGTCTGGCTGAACACCATGGTCATGGCGTTCGCTCCTTTCTTCTAGAGGCGCGCTCTGCGGCGCGCCAAGGTGTGTTCCTCCTCGCTCGCGCAGGCGGCGAGGTCGAAGGCGAGCTGGCCGCTCGCCTTCTCGGCGGATGGCCGCTCGGGCGTCCGCTGGGATCGCTCAGCCGCGCGCCGGTCGGCGAGCGGCACGACCGTGGCAGCGGAGCCGAGCGGAGCGTCTAGCGCCCTGCTCTTCGGTCGCCCTCTGGTGCTGTGCCAGTCCGTGTGCGCGAAGCCTGAATGCACCAGCGCGTGGCAGTTGGCGCAGAGGGTCTCGATATTCCCCGCTTCGTTGTTGGCGTGGCGGCCGTCGCGGTGGTGCCCATGGAGCTCGCACGGATGCACAGGCTCGAACCCACAGCGTTCGCAACGCTCCTTCAGAAGGAACCGATACGGGCGCTGCCGCCGGTCACCATCGTCGCGCTCGGCATTGCGACACCGCCAGTAGTAGCGGCGCATGTTCCGATGCAACTTGCGAAGCATCGGTACCTCGCCGCACGACGAGCACAATCCGACGCGGCGCTCCTCATCCACGGCCACTGTGACGTGCTTCGCTCGCCACTTCACGGGCCGATGCAGGTGATGCCAGACCAGCTGCGGACTGATTCCGAGCTCCCGTGCGACATCGGCCTGGCGCAGCCCCTCGTTGAAGAGCCCGTGGATCTCATCTCGCAGCTCGATGTTCGGCGCGGTCATCGACCTCACGAGGTCACATTGCAAAGTGGACGGAATCGCGGGGCCGCTCCCAGTAGCCCACGCTCGATGGTCTCCTCGGAAGTTCGTGCACGTATTGGCCCGGTGGACACACTCGCTCCTCACTGAACGCGAGCGCGAGTTCGGCGCCGACGTACACACCTGAGTGTCGTCCATACCAGGAGCGAGCTCGGCGCTGGTGGAGACTTTCGCATCGCGATCAAAGCGAGGGCGAGGCGCATTTTTCGCGCAGTGACGAGAAGCGCCAAGTGGCGCGTCTGCACGCCACGGACGGAACCGTCCTCATGGCCGCTCCCGCACTGCTGCGCGCTGAAGCGGCCCCGCAAGCGTGCCCAGGGCCGGCCGCCGCACGGGCCGCCTCCGTATCGCACTCTCCCCGACGCCAAACACCGGGGGAGGCCCGGCGGACGCATCGGGAACGCGGCGCTTCAGCCGACAGGGCCGGTTCCAAACATGTTCTCTGACTCGATCAGCCGGCAGACGACGGCCTCATCCCCACGCTTGCGACTCTCGCGGGCCGAGTCCCGGACCCTGACCAGGGTCGCGCGCAGGGAGCGGAGGTCGGCCATCTTCTCGTCGATCTCTCTGACTCGGCCGTCGACGATCGAGAGGACGGTGCCACAGGGCTGGGCGCCCGACTGCTGTAGATCGAGGACGCGCTTGATCTCCGCCAGCTTTAGGCCAACCGCCCGGGCCTGACGGATGAAGCTCAGGATCGCGACGTCGTCCCCGGTGTACGTGCGGTAGCCGCTCTGCGTCCGGTCGGGCTCGGAAATCAGCCCGCGCGTCTCGTAGAGGCGGATCGCCTTCGGAGTGAGTCCGCTTTGCTGGGCCGCTCGGCCGATCGTCAGCGTTTGCTCTTCGGTTTCCATGCCGGCTCCTTTGGCCCTTGACATTGACCCAGGGTCAAGGTTCTACGGTACCACTTGAGTCGATTTGGACCACTGAGAAAGGAGCCCGCGCCCCCTTCGTCGGGGGGCGCCCGACAGGAAGGTGGAAGGTGGTTGACATGGAAACACTCGTCCTTCAGGTGACCGGCATGAGTTGCTCGGGTTGCGAGCAGCGGATCGCCACGGTCCTGTCTCGCCTCGACGGTGTGGTCCGCAGCTCGGCGGACCACACGACCGGTGACGTCCGCGTGGTGCTTGACACGGCGCGCAACTCGGAAGAGGCGGTGTCGGACGCAATTCGACAGGCCGGATATCAGGTGATCGGACATGAGTAGCAGCAGCGTGGTTGAGACGTCGTCAGCGTCCCCGTACTGGGTGGAGGAGCACCTCGACGGCGACGGGCACGCCCGCTTCCGCGCCAAGATCGGAGGCCTCCACTGCTCGCTGTGCACGGGCACGATTGAGCGCGCCCTTGGTCGACGCGAGGGCGTCGACAAGGTCGCCGTGAGCTTGACGCACGAGCAGGCGCTCGTCGACTACGACCCGGCCAAGGTCCGCCCCGAGGACCTCCTCGCGACCCTGAGGGACATCGGCTACACGATCTGGGACCCGCGAAAGGTGCGACCGTACGACGAGGAGGAGGCTGATCTCGTCCGCGAGGGCAAGCGCCTGCTGACCGCGATCGGCTTCAGCGTCGTGACCATTTCGCTGCTCGTGCACGCCACCGGGCTCTGGTCGCTTGTGGTGCCGACGATCGTCGGCACCACCTTCCTCGGGATCGCGTTCCTGATTCTCCGCGCGCGCGGGCTCCGAACCGCGCTGGTCGGGGTGCTCGGCCTCGGCGGGCTTGTCGTGGCCGTTCTGGCCCTCAACGCCGCCGGAGTCGCGCGTGCCGCAGTGCCGTGGGTGATCGGCGTCTTCGCGGTGACGGTGGTCTTCGGCATCGCGCATCACATCCTCGCGATGGGGCTCCAGTCGCTGCGCCGCAGCATTCTCAATCAGCACGTCATGCTCGAGGCCGGCGCGTTCGCCGGGCTTGCGGGCGGCGCCATTGGGCTCGCCGCACGGCCGGCCGGCTACCCGACCGCCGCCTTTTTCGG
>JBOGXS010000188.1:0-12017 GCA_050693815.1 Thermoleophilaceae bacterium
GGCGCCGCCCGCGGCCGTCCCCGCGGTCGCCGCGCCCGCCCTTGTCGCCGGTCCCCATCGAGGCCAGCTCCTCGGCCGACTTGCCGGCGATCTCCGGGTCCTCGACCAGGCGCAGGCCGATGCGGCCCCGCTCGCGATCGACCTCGACCACCTTGACCTGCAGCTCGTCCCCGCGGTTGATCACGTCCTCCACGGTGTCCACGCGCTGTCCGGGCGAGATGTTCGAGATGTGCAGCAGGCCGTCGGTGCCCTTGGCCAGCTCGACGAAGGCGCCGAAGGTGGTCGTCTTCACGACCTTGCCGGTGAACTCGTCGCCGACCTCGACCTCCTTGGTCATCGAGCGGATCCGGTCCACCAGGGCGTCGCCCTGGTCGCCGGTCTGCGCGTAGATGCGGACGGTCCCGTCGTCGTCGATGTCGATCTGGGCGTCGAACTCCTCGGACAGCGCCCGGATCGTCTCGCCGCCCTTGCCGATCACGGCGCCGATCTTCTCGGTGTCGATCTGGATGGCGCTGATGCGCGGCGCGTACTGCGACAGCTCCGCGCGCGGCTCGGAGATCGCGTCGTTCATCTTGCCGAGGATCGTCATGCGGGCGTCCCTGGCCTGCGAGAGCGCGTCGCGCAGGATGTCGAACGTCACGCCCGTGATCTTGATGTCCATCTGCAGGGCGGTGATGCCCTCGGAGGTGCCGGCGACCTTGAAGTCCATGTCGCCGAGGTGGTCCTCCACACCGGCGATGTCGGTCAGGACGATGTAGTCGTCGCCCTCCTTGATGAGCCCCATGGCCACGCCGGCCACCGCCGCGCTGAGCGGCACGCCGGCGTCCATCAGCGACAGCGAGGAGCCGCACACCGAGGCCATCGACGACGAGCCGTTCGACTCGAGGATGTCCGACACCACCCGCACCGTGTAGGGGAACTCCTCCAACGGCGGCAGCACCGGCACGAGCGCCCGCTCGGCGAGCGCGCCGTGGCCGATGTCGCGCCGCTTCGGCCCGCGCATGAAGCCCGCCTCCCCCACCGAGAAGGGCGGGAAGTTGTAGTGGTGGAAGTAGTGCTTGGCCTCCAGCAGGCCGAGCGTGTCGAGGCGCATCTCCTCGCGCGTGGTGCCGAGCGCGGCCACGGAGAAGGCCTGCGTCTGGCCACGCGTGAAGATCGCCGAGCCGTGGGTGCGCGGCGCGACCCCGACCTCGATCCAGACGTCGCGGATCTCCTCCGCCGCGCGGCCGTCGGGACGCTTCTTGTCCACGGCGATGCGGCGCCGGATGATGTCCTTCTCGAGCTTGTCGAAGGCCATCTGCGCGGCGGCGCGGCGAGCGTCGTAGTCCTCCGCGGCCGGGTCGCCGGAGAGCGCCGCGAGCGCCTCCTCCTCGACCCGCGCGGTGGCGTCCTGGCGCTCGAGCTTGTCGGCCACCTGGGTGGCCTCGTCGAGCGCGGGGCCGAAGCGCTGCTCGAGCTCCGAGAGGACCGACTCGTCCACCTGCGGCGGGGTGAGCTCGACCTTGTCCTTGCCCGCCTGCCGGCGCAGGTCGTGCTGGGCCTGGCAGAGCTCCCTGATCGCCTGGTGGGCGATGTCGAGCGCGTCGAGGATCTCCGCCTCGGCGATCTCGGTCGCGCCGGCCTCGACCATCAGGATGGCCTCCTCGGTGCCGGCCACGACCAGGTCGAGCGGCGACTCGAGCAGCCAGCCCTCGTCGGGGTTGACGAGGAAGTTGCCCTCGCCGTCCTGGCCGATGCGCACGGCGCCGACGGGCGCCGGGAAGGGGATGTCCGACACCATCAGCGCGGCGCTCGCGCCGTTCATGGCGAGGATGTCGTAGGGGTGCTCGTGGTCCACCGACATGGGGATCGAGACCAGCTGGATCTCGCGCCGCCAGCCCTTCGGGAAGAGCGGGCGCAGCGGCCGGTCGATCATCCGGGCGGTGAGGGTGGCCTTCTCGCCGGCGCGGCCCTCGCGGCGGAAGAAGCTGCCGGGGATCTTGCCCGCGGCGTACATGCGCTCCTCCACGTCGACGGTCAGCGGGAGGAAGTCCACGTCGCGGACGTTGCCCGCGGTGGCGGTGCAGAGCACCTTCGTCTCCCCTGCCGTCACGACCACGGAGCCGCTCGCCTGCTTGGCGAGCTTGCCGGTCTCGAGCTCGATCGAGGTATCGCCGATCTCGAGCGAGACCTGGCTCACGCCTTCAGTCATGTGTGTCCTTTCAGCCGCCTCCGGTTGGCGACATGGCTTTCGTACGTTCCCTTGCGAACGCGCAGAAGGCTAGCAGCGGTGTTGTGAGCGATCCGCGCGCAGCCGGCCGAGCCGGCTGCTTGCGGCCAGGCGCCCTACCCGCTCCCGAAGCGGTCGCGGCGCTCGGCGCGGGCGGCGCCGGGCACCGTCTGGTCGATCATGCGGCTGCCGCTGGCGGTGACCCCGCCGGCGCCGCCGGTCAGCAGGTGCACCACGCCGGCGTCGCGGCGGCGGCGCAGGTCCTCGCCGGGCACGCCGAGCGTCAGGTCGTCGGGACCGCTGCCGCTCGTGTCGGCGATGCCCAGCGAGCCGGCCAGCACGTCCCCGCGCTCGGCCCTGCCCTCCACGCCGCGGCGGTTCTGGTGCCACAGCACCCGGCCCGAGCCGAGGCCGCCGGCGGCGCCGTACACCACGTTGGCGGCGCCCGCCCGCCGGCGCCCGCGCATCGTCTCGCCCTCGGCGCCGAGGCCGAGATCGTCGAAGGCGTCGCCGTTCAGGTCGCCCACCGCGAGGGCCGAGCCGAGCGAGTCGCCGCGCTCGGGCGTTCCGGCCACCCCGCGCCGCGCCTGGTGCACGATGGCGCCGCGCTCGCCCAGCGAGGTCGCCCCTCCGAAGAGCACGTTCGCCGCGCCCGCGTCGCGCCTGCGCCGGATGTCCTCGCCCGGGGCCCCGACGGCCAGGTCGGAGCTCCGGTCCCCGTCGAAGTCGCCCAGCGCGAGCGTCTGGCCGAAGCGGTCGCCGCGCTCGGCTCTGCCGGCCACCTCGCCGTCGCCCTGGTGGAGGATGCCTCCGCCCCCGAGCCGGTCGGCGCCACCCGAGACGAGGTTCACCGCGCCGGCCGCCGCCCGGCGTCGCACGCGCTCGCCCGGAGCGCCCACGGCCAGGTCGCGCAGGCCGTCGCCGTCGAAGTCGGCCGAGGCGAAGGACGTCCCGAAGGCGTCGCCCCGCTCGGACCGGCCGGCGATCTCGTCGTCCTGGCTGAGCAGCTGGTCCTCGGGCGAGAAGTCCGCCTGGGCCGCCCCGTAGAGGACGTTCGCCGCGCCGGCTCCGCGCTTGCGGTGCACGTCCTCGCCGGGCGAGCCGATCACGAGGTCCGCCCGGCCGTCGCCGTTCAGGTCGAAGGCGCCCACGGCCTCGCCGAGGCGGTCACCGCGCTCGGACGACCCGCGCAGCGCGCCGCGACCCTGGTAGAGCAACCTGCTCCCCTGCCCGCGCAGCCCCTCGCTCGAGCCCCACAGCACCGTCACGGCGCCCTCGTGGCGGCCGCGGCCGATCGCCTCGCCCGGCGCCCCGATCGCAAGGTCGTCGAAGCCGTCGCCGTCGAAGTCGCCGGCCGCGAGCGACTGCCCGAAGGCGTCCCTGCGCTCGTTGGACCCCTCGACCCCCCGGGTGCGCTGGGTGAACACGTGGGCCGCGCGGGCGCGCAGCCCGTTGTCGGATCCGGGCAGGACGCTCACCGCGCCCGAGCCCCGGTTCTCACCCGGCGAGCCGATGGCCAGGTCCGTCCGGTCGTCGGCGTTGAAGTCGCCGGCGGCCTGGCTGCCGCCGCGCGGCGCCTGCGCCGCCGAGGCGCATGCGCTCAGATCGAGCGTCTGGCGCTGGCCGCGGTCGATCTGCACCTGCTGGGTGGTCCTCGCGCGCCCCTCGGGGAACTCGCAGGTGAGCGTCCAGCTCTCCTTGCCCCCGGGCTTGAACGGCTTCGGGCCCTCGAACGTGACGCTGAAGTCGTACGGCTCCGCCGCGGCGAAGTTGATCACCCGCGCGACGTAGCCGCCCGGCTCGGGGTCCGGCCCCAGGGTGGTCTCCTCGAACGAGGTCGATCCCTGCGCCGAGCTCGCCACGATCTCGTCCTCGCCCGGGTCGTCGGAGTCGCCGTCGTTGTTCAGGTCGCGGTAGATCTCCATGTCGTAGTCGCTGTTGGCCGTGAGCCACTCGATCCTCACCGTCGCGAAGCCGTTGTCCACGCCGCCGCCGTTGGGCGGGATGTCGAACTCCTGGTTCACGATCGAGCCGGGCGGGCACGAGTCCGCGCCCACCAGGAAGTAGGTCGGGCAGGCCGCCGGCGGCGGCGGGTTGCCGTTGCGCTCGACCGGCGGGCTCGGGCTTCCGGTGGCGGGCCGGCCCTCGTCCTGGTCCACGATCGGCCGCGTGGAGGGGTTGATGTGCCACTCGAACCGGCCCGAGCGCAGCACCACGGTGGTGGTGTCGAGCGTGTCGTCGAAGAGGATCGGCGCGCCCTCGTTGCCCTCGTTATCGAGCACGGGCGAGGTGCTCGTCTTGAAGCTCTTCTTGAGCCGCAGCACCGTTCCGGCCGGCGCGGACCCCTCGAGGACCGAGTGCTTCGAGGCGTCGGCGGTGTTCTCCTGGGCGATGAAGTAGGCCGCCCGGTTGCCTCCCCCGTCGCCGTTCTCGTCGGCGGCCTCGGTGGTGCCCTCGTACTCGGCGATCACCGCGTCCGCGTAGAGCTGGTGGAAGCCGGACGGGCCGATCTCGAAGGTGAAGCCCAGCCCGCCGGTCGTGTAGTAGGTCCAGTCCTCGGTCGTGCCGGTGGTGTCGTAGAGCTGGTAGGAGAACTGGCTCGCGTAGCCGTTCTCCGCGGCCATCGCGTCGCCGAGCGCCTTGTAGATCGGCTCGTCGACGGAGGGGCCCTGGCTCTGGATGCCCGGCGGGCGAAGCACCAGGTTCGAGAAGGTGTGGTTGGTGATCAGCGTGGTCACGTGCCGGCTCGACACGAGCGCGCGGATGTTCTGCGTCTCGCGCTCGGAGAACGGGCCGTTGCCGCGGTAGTCCTGGGCGTAGTCGCCCGGGGGCGTGCCCCCGGGCGCGCTGGCGCCGGGGCCGCCCCAGAAGCCGCCGTAGTTGCGGTTCGGGTCGACCCCGAACTGCTCGAGGCCGCTGGCGGGCATCTGCATGCAGTCGCCTTCCTCGGGGTCGTCGCCGTCGGGGTTGATCACGCGGCAGTTCTTGCGCTGGTACTCGTACGGGACCGTGGCGAAGAACGCCGTGTCGTCGGGGCCGGGCCGGCCTCCGCCGGCGCCGGCGGCCTCGCCGGCCTCACGCGAGGTGTTGAAGCCGTCGGGGTTGACGACCGGGATGACGATCGTGCGGGTGGAGCTCACGAGCCGGCGCACGCGTGCGTCGCCCGCCCTGAAGCCGTTGATCAGCTCGTAGGCCCACTCCATGGCGTGCTCGCTCGAGGGCCACTCGCGCGCGTGGTGGGCGCCCATCTGCAGGAAGACCGGCTTCCCGTCGCGGGCGTTCACGTCGGTGGTGATCTCGATGCCCTCGACGCTGCGGCCCTCGAGCGTCGGGAAGGGAAGCGTGATCGGCTTGACGAGGGTCGGGTTCTCGGCGACCAGCTGCTTCATCTCGTTCGAGTAGTCGTCGAGCCGGCGATAGGTGGTGCGGCTGCTCGGCAGCGCCGAGGCCCGTACCGCGCTCGACATGCGGGCGTCGGCCCGCGCCCGGCGGGCGCTCGCCTGCGCCAGGTCGGCGATCTCGGTCGTGTAGACGAACTTCGCCTCGCGCAGCCGGCGGGCGTCGTCGGCGCCGTGCAGGACCACCTCGACGAAGCCGGGGCCGCCGTGCTCGGTCAGGTCGAGGCCGAGCTGGACGAGCTCGGCCTTGCGATCAGCGTTCGGGGTGGACACGCGCACGAGCGACAGCCGCTCGGGCTCGATGCCCTCTATCGACCTCGACTCGACGTCGAGGGTTGCGCTGCCGGCGTCGCCCGTCCGGCGGCAGGCCTGCACGGTCAGGGCCTGGTCGCGGGTGGCGATCCCCTGCGCGAGCTCGCTCGCCCCGCGCTGGGCCGAGCCGGAAACGCGCCGGCCGGTCTGGGCGTCGAAGATCGCGAGGTCCCAGTCGCCGGAGGCGGCCTCGAGGCGGGCGCTGACCCAGCCGGTGGCGGGGGCGGTGACCGAGCGCCGGGCCTGTCCGGCGCCGGCCAGCGGTCGCTCGATGCAGTCGCGCTCGACGGCGCGGTCGGCCTGGACCGTCGTGGAGAGGAGCTCGGCCGCCGATGCCGATGCCGGTGTGGCGAGTGCCAGAAGGGTGAGGAGCGCCGCCGCGAACCTGACCATGGCGGCTGAAACGCAGCGGTCCCCCAAAACTTGCGCGGGCCCGCGACCGGGTATGGTCACGGGCCCGCGTGCAGTGCGCCTCCCTGGGCAGCAGACTGTCCGTGGCTGCAACGCAGGTCGGCCTGGAAACTTGCGCCTACCGCCTCACGCGGCACCCCTGGCGCAGGTCGAGCGTGCGGCGCTGTCCGCGGTCCACGAACACCTGCCGCGCCGAGCGGATGGTGCCCTCGGACTGCTCGCAGAAGAGCGTCCAGGTCTCCTGCTGGGCCGCCTGGTAGGGCTCGGGCCCCTCGAACGTGACCGTTCCGTCATAGGGCTCGGCCGCGGCGTAGTTGACGACCCGGGCCACGTAGCGACCGGCCGCGACGTCCGGGCCGAGGGCGGCCTCCTCGAACGTCGTCGAGCCCTGGGCCGACGACGCCACCGGCTCGCCCTCGTCCACGGAGCTGCCGTCGCCGTTCGAGTCGCGGTAGATCTCCAGGTCCCAGTCGCTCGCCGGCGTGGGCCACTCGATCCGCACGCGCGCGAACTCGTTGCTCACGCCCGCGCCCGACGGCACCTCGAACGCATGGTCGTTCCAGCACGTCTCGTCCCGCGTCTCCGGTGCGTCGAAGTACGTCGGGCACGGACGCGCGCTCTCGCCAGGCGCGCCGGAGAACTCCTGCGGCGGGCTCGGCTCGCCGGTGGTCTGCTCGCCCTTCTCCTTGGCCACCAGCGGGCGCGTCGAGGGGTTCACGTGCCACTCGAAGCGGCCGTCGGAGCCGACCTGCATCGTGGTCTCGAGCGTGTCGGTGAACGTCTCGCCATCGTATGTCGGCGTCTCGAACGTCTTCTTCAGGCGCAGCACCGCCCCGGCGGGCGCGCGGCCCGCGAGTACCGAGTGGTGGGCCGTGTCGGCGGCGTTCTGCTGCGCGAGGTAGTAGGCCTCGCGGTTGCCGCCGCCGGTCGAGTGGTCGGCCGTGCCGTTGTACTCGTTCACGACCTCCTCGAACGGCGGGTGGAAGCCCAGGTCGCCGATCTCGAACGTGTAGCCGTAGCCGCCGGTGGTGGAATACGTCCAGTCCTCGGTCGTCCCGGTGGTGTCGTACAGCTCCCAGCCGTACTGGCTCGTGTAGCCGTTCTCGGCCGCCATCGCGTCGCCGAGCGCCTTCATGGCGGGCTCGTCCGGCGCGAGGCCCTGCTCGGAGAGGCCGGGCGGGCGCAGCACCAGGTTCGAGAACGTGTGGTTGGTGATCAGGGTGGTCACGTGCCGGCTCGAGACGAGCTCGCGCACGTTCTGCGTCTCGGGCTCCGAGAACGGGCCGGGACCATGGTAGGTCTGGGTCAGCGGGTTGCTGCTCGAGCCCGGGCCGCCCCAGAACGCGCCGTAGTTGCGGTTCGGGTCAACCCCGGCGCCCACGATGCCCGTGGACGGCTGCAGGCAACTCCCGCCGTCGCCCTCCACGAAGCGGCAGTTCTTGCGCCGGTACTCGTTCGGCGCGACCGACGCCGCCAGGATGAACTCGGCGTCGGAGATGTCGCCGCTGCCGTCGACGTCGGTGTCGGAGCCGTTGCCGTGGCCGTACAGCTCACCGGCCTCGCGCGAGGCGTTGAAGCCGTCCGGGTTCACGACCGGTATGACGATCGTGCGGGTGCCCTCCACGAGGTCGCGTACCCGCGCGTCCCCCTGGCGGTAGCCCCTGATCAGCTCCCACGCCCACTCAATGGCGTGCTCGCTGGACGGCCACTCGCGCGCGTGATGGGCGCCCATCTGGAGGAACACCGGCCGCCCGTCCCGGGCGTTCGGGTTCGTCGCGATCTCGATGCCCTCGACCGTGCGGCCCTCGTAGGTCTCGTGGTTCAGGGTGATCGGGCGGACCAGATCCGGGTTCGAGCGGGCGAGGAGCTTCATCTCCTCGCCGTAGTCGAACAGGCGCCGGTAGGTGGTGTTGCCGCTCGGCAGGTCGGTGCGGGCGTTGGCCGCGGCGAACTGCGCGTCGGCCCGCCGGTCGCGCCTGGCCTGGAGGCTCAGGTCGGGAACCTCGGTGGTGAAGACGAAGTTGTTGGCGATCAGCTTCTGGGCGTCGTCCTCGCCGTACAGGATCACGTCGAGGAAGTTCTTGCCGCCGTGCTCGGTCACGTCGAGCCCGAGGTCCGCGAGCTGCTGCTTTCGCTCCCGCGTGGGCGTCGAGACCTTCACGCGAGACACCTTCTCGACCTTGGAGGTGTCCACCGCGGTGGAGCTGACGCTCAGCGTGGCCGTGTCCGCGGAGCCGGTGCGACGGCACGCCTGCACGACCAGGCGCTCGCCGGCGATCGCGAAGCCGGAGGCCACCTCGTCGCTGCCGCGGTAGGCCGAGCCGGCGACGGTCTGGCCGCTGTCGGCCTCGAAGACCGCGACGTCCCAGTCGCCCGCGGGCGCCTGCAGGCGAGCGGTGATCTCGCCCGCCGCCGGCATCCTCACGGTCTCCTGCGCGTAGCCCGAGCCGCCCGAGAATGCCCGTGCCGTGCACGAGCGGTCGGCCGCGCTCGCCGCGCTCACCTTCTTGTTGAGGAGCTCGGCTGCCGCGGCCGGACTTGCAGCCGCGAGCACGCCGAGGATGGATAGAACCAGGACGCGAAGTACGCGTTGCATCGATTGCCTCTCCCGCTGGATCGTTGGTGGCCCAGCCCCTGCCGGGTCCAATGGTCAGAAGCGTTACCCAAACCCCGCCCGGGCCAAACGCCGCACGAAGTCGGCGTCGGGCACGCCCGGGTGGGCGCGACCGTCGAGGAACTGCGTTGGGGTGGTGGCCACCCCGGCGCGGATCCCGCTGCGAAAGTCGCGCTCGACGCGCTCGGCGACGGCGTCCGAGCGCCGGTCGGCCTCGAAGCGCTCGAGGTCGAGTCCGAGCGTGCGCGCCCGCCGCCACAGGTGGGGATCGTCCAGGTGGCCCTGGTCCTCGAGCAGCGAGTCGTGCATGTCCCAGAAGCGGCCTTGGAGGCCGGCGGCCTCGGCGGCGACCGCCAGCGCCCGGGCGCGCGGGTGCTTGGAGACCACCGGGAAGTGGCGGAACACCCGCTGCACCGGCAGCTCCTTGAGGATCAGGTGCGCCCGGGCGCAGTAGGGGCACTCGAGATCGGCGTACTCGATCACCACCGGCCCCGCGCCGCGCAGGTGGTCGTCCGCCCCCGGCTCAGGCGGCGGAGCGCTGGTCCAGTGCGTCAAAGATGAGGTTGGCCCCCGGCACCTCGAGCGGCGGGGACAGGTAGGACCACTGCACCGTCCCGTCGGGGCCGACCATCACGAGCGCCCGCGCGGAGGTGCCGTACTTCTCCGCCCAGACCCCGTAGGCCTTGGCCACCTCGCCCTTCGGGTGGAAGTCGGCGAGCAGGGGCATCTCGAGGTGGCGGTCACGACGAAACGCACGGTGGCAGTACGAGCTGTCCACGCTGATGCCGATCAGCTTCGCCCCGCGCTCCTCGAGCGGGCCGAGCACCTCCTGGTAGACGCTCAGCTGGTCGGTGCACATGCGGCTGAAGTCGGCCGGGTAGAAGACCAGCACCACGGTCTGCCCGGGGAAGTCGGCGAGCGAGACCTCCTCGCCTTCCTGATCCGGCAGCGTGAAGTCGGGAGCCTGCGCGCCGGGCTCGATCACCGGCGGAGGCCGAGCTCCTGGATGAGAGCCCGGTAGCGGTCGATGTCGCTGGCCTGCAGGTACTTGAGCAGGCGGCGGCGCTTGCCCACCAGCATCAGCAGGCCGCGGCGGGAGTGGTGGTCCTTGCGGTGCTCGCGCAGGTGCTCGGTCAGCTCGTTGATCCGCGCCGTGAGCAGGGCGACCTGGACCTCGGTCGAGCCGGTGTCGGCGTCGCCGCGCCCGTGCTGGGCGACGATCTCGCGCTTTCGCTCCGCGGTCAGCGTCATCGGCGGGAAACCGTAGCAGCAGGTTCGCGGCTCAGGACACTGAGTAGCGCGAGCGCTCGCAGATATCGCGCGCCTGCGCCACGTCGAGGTTCATCTGCTCCACCAGGGCGTCCACGGAGTCGAAGCGCTTCTCCCCCCGCATGCGCTCGAGGAAGGCGATGCGCAGGGTCTGGCCGTACAGGTCGCCCTCGAAGTCGATCAGGTGCGCCTCGACCAGCAGGCCGCGCCCGGTCTCGAAGGTGGGACGGACGCCCACGTTCACGGCGGCGGGCGCCGTGCCGCAAGCACCCGGCTCGGCCGGGTGCGCGCGGATCGGCTCGGTGTGCGCCCACGCGGCGTACACGCCGTGGCCGGGATGGATCAGGGCGTCGTCGGGCACGATGTTGGCCGTCGGCATGCCGAGCGTGCCGCCGCGGCGGTCGCCCTCTACGACCGTGCCCTGGAACAGGAACGGGCCTCCCAGGAACTCGGCCGCCTCCCTCACCTCGCCGGCGGCCACCAGCCCGCGGATCTGCGTCGAGGACACCGTCTCCCCCTCCACCTCCACGAGCGGGACCACGCGGGTCTCGAACTCGGGGTGCGAGCGCAGCAGCTCGTCGGTGCCCTTCGCGCCCTTGCCGAAGCGGAAGTTCTCTCCCACCGACACGCGCTCGGCGCCGAGCCGCCGGATCAGCACGTCTCGCACGAACTCCTCGGCGCTCTGCTTCGAGAAGCCGCGGTCGAAGGGGATCACCACGAGCTCCTCGACGCCCAGGCCGGCGATCAGGTCGCGCTTGACCTCGAACGGGTTGAGGAGCTTGGGCGTGGCCTCGGGGTG
This sequence comes from Thermoleophilaceae bacterium, assembly GCA_050693815.1. Classification (GTDB taxonomy): domain Bacteria; phylum Actinomycetota; class Thermoleophilia; order Solirubrobacterales; family Thermoleophilaceae; genus JACVRW01. The sequence continues at coordinate 11,013 of JBOGXS010000188.1, forward strand.
GATCACCGAGAGCGGATGGGGATCGAACGTGAGCACGGTGTCGCTGCCGCGGATCACCTCGCGGTGGCCGAGGTGGACGCCGTCGAACGTGCCGATCGCGACGCTGCGCGGGCCTGAGCCCGGCTCGACCTCGGGAAGCGGGATGGCCTTCATGCGGGCGCGAACACTACGACGGGCTGGAGCTCGTCATCGCGCGGCTCTGCGACGGCCAGGAGCTCGCCTTCGGCGGTGAGCCGGACGTGAGGGCCGGCCGCGCCGCTCTCCGGCGCGGCGCTCGGGCGAGCGGGTGGCACGCCCGCAGCGGGAACGCTGCGCCCGTGCCGGACGGCCCGCGCCTCCTCCTCGTCGAGCGCCCGTTCCGGCAGGAAGGCGAGCGCCTCGCCGAGCGCCAGGGACGCCCCCGCGTCCTCCAGCCGGAACGGCCCGATCGCGGTGCGCTCGAGCTCCTCGCAGTAGGCGTCGCCCAGCTCGGCGATCAGCGCGCGCACGTAGGTGCCGGCCGAGCACTCGATCTCGAACGCCGCCCGGTCGCCCTCGCGCCAGAGCAGCTCGGCGCGGTACACGGTCACCGGGCGGGGCTGCGTCTCGACCTCCTCCCCGCGCCTGGCCAGCTCGTAGGCGCGCCGTCCGCCCACCTTCACCGCCGAGTAGGCCGGCGGGCGCTGCAGCCGCTCACCCGCAGGGATCTCGAGCTGCTCCGGCACGCGGCCGGTCTCCGACAGCTCGCCGTCGCGGTCGCCCGTGTCCGAGCTCCAGCCGAGCCGGGCCACCGCCCGGTAGGTCTTCGGCAACCCCATCAGGAAGCGCTGCGCGCGGGTGGCCCGTCCGGCCAGCACGAGCAGCAGGCCGGTGGCGAACGGGTCGAGCGTGCCGGCGTGGCCCACCTTGGTCCCGCGCGGCAGCGAGCGCCGCACCTCGGCCACCACGTCGTGCGAGGTCACGCCCGCCGGCTTGGCCCGCAGCAGGACCAATCGCTCCGGTCCGGGCCGAGCCCGGCCCCTCGCG
>JBOGXS010000189.1:0-2878 GCA_050693815.1 Thermoleophilaceae bacterium
CCGTGACCCTCTTCGCCAGCGTGTCGCGCTCGGCCTGTGCCTCGGCCAGCGCGGCCTCCGCGCGCTCGGTCTCGACCTCCGCCTGCTCCAGGCGCGCTCGCTCGGCGCGGCAGCGCTCCGCGTGGGCGAGCACGGCGGCCACGCTACCGCCGTGCTTTCGCTCGAGGCGGTCGTAGGCGTCGAGCCGCTCCTCGACCTGCCTGAGCCGGCCCGGCTCGGCCTCGAGCGAGTCCACGTAGCGGCGCAGCTCGCCACCGAGGTCACCGGCCTCGATGCGCAGCGTGGTGAGGCGGGCCGCGAGCTCGTCGAGCTCGGGGTCGACGCCGGCCACCTCCACGCTGATCCTCTCGCAGTGGGCCAGCAGGTCGGAGACACCGCCCTCTCCCGAGCTGGGCGAGATCGCCTCCGCCCCTCCCGCCGCGGCAGCCATCAGGGCGTCCGTCCTGCGCAGCCGCTCCCTCTCGCCGGCCAGGGACTCCCTCTCCTGCTCGGTGGGCGCGAGCGCGTCGATCTCCTCGATCTCGAAGGCCAGCAGGTCGAGGTCGCGGTCCCGCGTCCCGGCCCGCTCGCGCAGCTCGGCCAGCCGGCCCTCCAGCTGGCGCGCGCGGCCGTGGGCGTGGCGGAGGCCATGGCGCAGCGCGAGGTGGTCGCGTCCGCAGAAGCCGTCGAGCAGGTCGAGCTGGGCGGAGGCCAGGGTGAGCCGGCGGTGCTCGTGCTGGCCGAAGAAGGCGACCAGCCGCCCGCCCAGCGCCTGGAGGTCGCCCGCCGTGGCCGAGCGGCCCTGGACGAAGGCGCTGGTGCGGCCGCTGGCGCCGACCCGCCGCGCCAGCACGATCTCCTCCACCGACCCGTCCTCGCCGCCGATCCGTTCGCTCAGGTCCGCGAGCTCGAGGTCCTCGTCGAGCAGCCCGGCCGGCAGCTCGAAGACGCCCTCCACGTACGCCTCGCGCGCGGCGGGGCGCACGATCCCCGGGCGGGGCTTGCCGCCCAGCAGGAGGTCGAGCGCGTGCGCGAGCACCGTCTTACCCGCCCCCGTCTCGCCGGTGATCGCGGCAAGGCCGGCCCCGGGCCGCAGCTCGGCCCGCTCGATCAGCAGGAGGTTCTCGATGCGAAGCTCGAGGAGCACCACCCCTCTGTGTACCAGCGCTGCCCGACGGAGCGGCCGGCCGCGGCCGGCCAGGCATCAGCGGGGGTCCGGGGGCGTGAGCCCCGGGTTCGGGTCAGTACGACAGGCGCCCGAACTTGTCGCGCAGGCGGTGGTAGAAGGTCGCCCCCGACGCCTGGGCGAGCAGGGCCTGACGGTGGGCGAAGCGGACCGCCGTCGCTCCCTCGGGGGCGAGCACGCCGACCGACCGGCCGTCGGCGAGCATGTCCACCTCCTCGGAGCGGGAGCGGTTGGTCACCTCGAGCCGGTCGTCGGGGGCCACCACCAGCGTGCGGGCGGTGAGCGTGTGCGGGGCGATGAACGAGACGATGAAGCCCTCCACCCCCCAGGCCAGGACCGGGCCTCCGTTGGCCAGGTTGTAGCCGGTGGAGCCGGCGGGCGTGGACACCACGAGCCCGTCGCAGCGCACCTCGCCGAGCTCCTCCCCCTCGACCCAGTAGGCCAGCTCGGCCACGCGCCCGTTCTGGCGCCGGTGGAAGGAGATGTCGTTCACGGCGAGCCGCTCGCCCTCCTCGGTCTCCACCAGCAGCGCCGGCAGCGCCATCACGCCGTAGTCGCCCTCGAGCGCCACCCGCATGCCCTCGTCGAGCTCCCACGGCTCCACCGTGGCGAGGAAGCCGATCGCCCCGTAGTTGACCGCGAACAGGGCCACTTCGGTGCCGGCGAACTTGCGCAGGTGGGTGAGGATGGTGCCGTCCCCGCCCAGCACGACCGCCAGGTCGGTGTCGAGGAGGGCGTCCCCCTCGGGCGCCTCGACCGCGCCCGGCACGAGCCCGTGCTTCTCGACCTCGGCCGCCGGCAGCCTCACCTGCACCCCGGCCTCGCCGGCCAGCTCGACGATGCGTCGCAGAGCCCCGCCCGTGTCCCCCGGCCGCGAGTGGCTGAACACGGTGACCGAGCGCGGCTTCACGGCTCCGCCCTTCGTGCCGCCGCCTCCAGGTCCCCTACGGCGCCGGGGCGCCGCGGCTCCGCCAGCCAGACGAAGCTCTCGCGGTTCCCGGCCGGGCCGGGCAGCCCCGACCCGACGAAGGCCAGCACCGCCACGCCCAGCTCATCGCGCGCGAAGCGGGCCACCGCCATCAGCGCCGCGCGCCGGTCCTCGGCCGAGCGCACCACGCCGCCCCGCCCGACCCGCTCGCGCCCCACTTCGAACTGCGGCTTGACGAGCGCCAGGCAGTCGAACCGCTCGGCGGCGGCGCGGAGCACCGCGGGCAGCACCTTGGTCAGCGAGATGAAGGAGACGTCGACCACGATCAGGTCGGGGGCGTAGGGCAGCTCGTCCCGCCCGAGCGAGCGCGCGTTGCGCCGCTCGACCGCGATCACGCGCGGATCCTGCCGCAGGGTCCAGTGCAGCTCCCCATAGGCCACGTCGAGCGCGATCACCGACTCGGCTCCTCGCTGCAGCAGGCAGTCGGAGAAGCCGCCGGTGGAGGCGCCGACGTCGAGCGCCCGGCGGCCGGCGGGGTCCAGCCCGAGGGCGTCGAGCGCGTTGGCCATCTTGATCCCCCCGCGCGAGACGTAGGCGGGCGGCTCGGCCACCCGCACCTCGGCGTCGTCGGCCACCAGCTCGCCGGGCTTGCGGGCCGCACGGTCATCCACGCGCACGTCCCCGGCCATCACCGCCGCGGCCGCCCGCGAGCGGCTCTCGTACAGGCCCCGCTCGGCCAGCAGGGTGTCAAGCCGCCGCTTCGGCACCCGCGCAGAGTACCCCGC
>JBOGXS010000190.1:0-4208 GCA_050693815.1 Thermoleophilaceae bacterium
GCGCCGGACGGCGGGGCGGCCGCGGATGGAGACGCTCGAGCGCGAGCTGGCCGCGGCGCGGACGGAGGCCGCTCAGGTCCGAAAGGAGCTTGACCAGGCCCGCGCCGAGCACGCCGCCGAGGCAGAGCTCCTGCGCGAGCGCTTCACCGCCGAGCAGCAGACGGCGGCCGGACTGGTCGCCGAGCTCAAGGAGGCGCGAGAGCGGCTCGCAGCCGTCGAGACCGAGACGGCCGAGCGGCTCGAGCAGGTCCGGCGCGAGCGCGACGTCGCACACGCGGCCCGCGCGGCGCTCGAAAGGGAGCGCGAGGCCATCCGGGGAGAGCTCGCGGCGGCGACCCGGGCGCGCGACGACGCCCGCCAGGAGCGCAACGGCTGGCTCTCCCGCGTCCGCCGGGCGGACATGCAGCGCGAGGCGGCGACCGCCGAGCGCGACGCCGCGGTGGCGGAGCGCGACCGGGCGAAGGCCGAGCGCGACGCGGCCAGGGCGGACCTCGGGCGGGCGAAGCCGGCGGTCGAGCCCCGCCCCATCCCGCCGGGCGCCTCCCGGCCCCCCAAGCCGTGGCCGCCGGCGGCCCACGTCGAGGTGCGGCCCGTGCTCGAGCTCAACCCCCAGGCCCGGCGCTCGTTCGTGTCGGTCTGGGCGCCGCGGCTGGCGGCGCTGGTGGCGCTCGCGGTCCTCGTGGCGGTCGTCGTCTTCCTGATCGCCTGGGCGCTCTAGTGGTCTCTCCGACTTGGAGGAGCGACCACTAGAACGGATAGGTCGGCATCGGCCGCCCGGCCCGGCGCCGCACGACCCCGTACAGCTCCCCCGTCTTGTCCGGCCGGGCGCCGGCCAGGTCGCGCGTCTCGGTGCGGTCGCCGCGCCGGTCGTACAGGTGGAAGCCCTCGCCCCGGTTGGCCCCGAACATCGCCCAGCGATCGGTGCGGACGAAGAAGCTGTTGCCGTAGCCGCCGAAGGCGTAGGGGCGCCGCGGCGGCCGGCGTCCCTCGAACAGGCCGGACAGGTCAACGCCGTCCATCCCGTCCGGCACCGAGAGGCCGGCCATCGACAGGATCGTCGGCGCGATGTCGTGCGTGGACGCGAACCAGCTGCTCGCGCGCCCGGCGTGGCGCCCGCCCGGGTCGACCACCGCCAGCGGGACCCGGATCAGCGGCGGGTGCAGCGTGACCGAGCTCTTGCCGGTGAGCCCGTAGTCGCCCAGGTAGATGCCGTGGTCGGAGACGAGCACGACGATCGTGTCGCGTTCGAGCCGCAGCTCGTGGAAGCGGTCGAGGAACACCCCCAGCCAGCGGTCGGTCAGCGTGACCTCGGCCGCGTAGAGCGCCTTCATGCGCTCCAGGAGCACCTCCCCCCGGCGCCCGTGCAGGTAGTAGTCGACCGGCTTGTAGAACGGACGCGACGGCTCCGGCCCGCGGTAGTCGGGGTCGCCGTACATGTCGATGTAGCGCCGCGGCGGGGTCCAGGGCTCGTGGGGCTCGAAGGCGTCCACCACCAGCGCGAACGGGCGCCGCCGCCGTGCCGCCTCCGAGAGCACGTTCGCCGCCGAGCGGAACACCCGGGCCGAGAACGAGCGCGTCTCGTCGTGCGAGTAGCGCCCGTTGGCCAGGTAGCGGTGGATGCGGTCCCTCGTCTCGGGCGTGTCGATCTCACGCGGCAGCCAGTGGCGCAGCTCGGCCTCGGACACGTTCCGCTTGGGCCCGCCCGCCTGCCCGCCCCGGCGCACGAACTCGTTGAAGCTCGCCCGGTACGGCGCGTACGAGGGGGCGAAGCCGAGGAAGGTGTTGTCGGTCACGCACGCCGTCCACCACCCGGCCCGGCGCAGCACGCTGGTGAAGGTCAGCGCGGGCTGTGCGATCGGCGCCCAGCCCGGCTCCTGCGGCAGCTGCGGCCACGGGTGCCAGCCCTTGAAGGGGAACACGCGGCGGCCGGTCATGATCGACCGGCGCGCCGGCACCGTGGGCATCGCCTCCGGGTAGCAGCGGCTGAAGCGCAGCCCAGCCCGGATCAGGGCGTCCATGTTGGGCGTGCGCGCCCGCCTGCCGTACACGTGGTCGGTGCGCAGCGTGTCGATCACGATCAGCAGCACGTTGGGGGCGTCGTGGCGGCGCCGGGCGGGCTCGGCGCCCTCGAGCCCGGCTAGCGCGCCCAGCGACGCGCCGGCCATCCCCAGGAACTGCCTGCGGCTGGCTGGGAGCACACCCGTCAGGGTAAGCAGTCCGCGCGCACTCGGCCGAGCCGGCTGCTTGCGGCTTGGCCCCCACCGAGGCGGGTAAGTACCACCAATGGATCGCAACGACTTCCGCCACGAGCTGGCGCAGCAGCTGCGGGTGGACTCCGTCCGCTGCAGCGACGCCGGGGGCTCGGGCCACCCAACCTCGTCCATGTCCGCCGCCGACCTGATGGCGGTGCTGCTGGACGGCCATCTGAGGATCGACTTCGACGACCACGACGACGCGGCCAACGACCACCTCGTCTTCTCCAAGGGCCACGCCTCGCCGCTGCTCTACTCCTGCTTCAAGGCCGCCGGTGCGATCGACGACGAGGAGCTGCTCAGCTTCCGAAAGCTCGGCAGCCGCCTCGAGGGCCATCCCACCCCGGTGCTCCCCTGGGTCGACGTGGCGACCGGGTCGCTCGGCCAGGGCCTGCCCGTGGCCGTGGGCCTGGCGCTGGCCGCCAAGCGGCTCGACCGCTTCCCGGCGCGGGTGTGGGCGCTGTGCGGCGACAGCGAGATCGCCGAGGGCTCGATCTGGGAGGCCTTCGACCACGCCGCCTTCTGGGAGCTGGACAACCTGGTGGCGATCGTCGACGTGAACCGCCTGGGCCAGACCGGCGAGACCATGCACGGCTGGGACCTCGACGCCTACGCCGGGCGCGCCCGCGCCTTCGGCTGGGAGGCGATCGAGGTGGACGGCCACGACGTCGACGCGATCGAGGACGCCTACGGACGGGCTGAGCAGACGAAGGGCCGGCCGGCCGTGGTCCTGGCGAGGACCAAGAAGGGCGCCGGGGTGAAGGCCGTGGAGGACCAGCCCGGTAAGCACGGCAAGCCGCTCGAGGACGTGGATGAGGCGATCGAGGAGCTGGGCGGCGCCCGCGACCTCACGGTGGACGTCGCGAAGCCAGAGGCGCGCCGCGAGCCGCGCCGCTTCGAGGCGCCGGGCGGCGAGCGCCCGCGCTACGAGCGGGGCGAGGAGGTGGCCACGCGCAAGGCGTACGGCGAGGCCCTCAAGGCGCTCGGCGACGCCCGCGGGGACGTGATCGCCCTCGACGGCGAGGTCTCCAACTCGACCTACAGCGAGATCTTCCGCGACGCCCACCCGGACCGCTACATCGAGATGTACATCGCCGAGCAGCAGCTGATCGCCACGGCGGTGGCGCTGCAGCGACGCGGCTGGAAGCCGTTCGCGTCCACGTTCGCCGCCTTCCTCACGCGCGCCTACGACTTCGTGCGCATGGCGGCGGTGAGCCGGGCCGAGCTCAAGCTGTGCGGCTCCCACGCCGGCGTGTCGATCGGCGAGGACGGCCCCTCGCAGATGGGCCTCGAGGACCTGGCCGCGTTGCGCGCGGTGCACTCGAGCACCGTCCTCTATCCGTGCGACGCCAACCAGACCGCCCGCCTGGTCGAGCTGATGGCCGACCTCGAGGGGATCGCCTATCTGCGCACCCATCGCGGCGGCCTGCCCGTGATCTACGAGCCGGGCGACGAGTTCGAGGTGGGCGGCAGCCGGGTGCTGCGCGAGGGGGACGACGTGACGCTCGTCGGCGCCGGCGTGACGCTCCACGAGGCGCTGGCCGCGGCCGACCGGCTGGCCGAGGACGGCGTGCAGGCGGGCGTGATCGACGTGTACTCGCTCAAGCCGATCGACGCCGAGACGCTTGTGAGGGCCGCGGCCGAGACCGGGGCCATCGTGACCGCCGAGGACCACTGGCCCGAGGGCGGCCTGGGCGAGGCCGTGCTGAGCGCGCTGGCCGACTCCGGCGAGCGCTGCCGCGTGCGTAAGCTCGGAGTGGAGATCATGCCCGGCTCCGGATCCCCGGACGAGCTGCTGCGCGAGGCCGGCATCGACGCCGACGCGATCGCCGCGGCGGCGCGCGAGCTGGTCGGCGCCGGGGCGACCGCCTGACATCGACGGAGAGAGGACCATGAACCGACTGCGAGAGATCGAGGCCCTGGGCCAGTCGATCTGGATCGACAACCTCAACCGCC
>JBOGXS010000191.1:0-12154 GCA_050693815.1 Thermoleophilaceae bacterium
GTGCCGGATCGGGCCGCGGCGGAGCGGGCCGTGGCGGCGCGGGTCGCGGCGGAGCGACCGTGCGCGCTCGCCTGCCACGCTCCCGCTCGAGCTCCACGGCGCGGTTCAGGGCCTGTGCGCTGGCCGGTCCGAACACGCCGTCGGGCTCGAGCCGGTGCTCGCGCTGGAACGCCTTCAGGGCGGCCTGGGCCTCCGCGTCGAAGCGGCTGCGCGGGCCGTCCAGGTAGGGCCTGCCGGTGCGGCGGGAGCGGAGGCGCGAGAGACGCCCTGTGATCCGCTCGACCAGCCTTCCCTCGTCGCCGCGGCGCACGACCCGAGGACCGGCGGAGGGCGTGGGGACCCCGGACAGCCTCGACTCCCACACCCGCGCCTTCGCCAGCAGGTCGCGGCTGTAGGCCTCCGCCGCGGGCCCGCTGCCGTTGTACCGGCGCGCCCCGTCGGCCTCGCCGTGCTGCTTGATCAGGGCGACCAGATGGCGAAAGCCGACGCGCATGTTGATCTCGGGCCGCCAGCAGCCGCCCTCCCGGTCGGCGGCGTCCTGGAACTCCCACCAGGTCAGCTGGCACGGCCCCACGCCCTGCATCTTGCGGTTGCCGCTGGCCACGCGCTGGCGCTTGTACTCGGCGTACTTGGCGCGGGTCACGTCGCCCGCGCCGACGAAGATGGTCGGGTCGTGTCCGAAGACGTTGCGACCGCCGCCTGACTCCTTCTCGAGCAGCGCGCAGGCGAGCGGCACGCGCAGGCCCGCGCGCCTCGCCTCCTCGACCGTGGCCTGAGGCCTGAGGATGCCGTGTGCCTTGAGCCGTTCGATCAGCCGCGGCGAGGCCATCCTCAGCCTCCGGTCCGGACCGGCTCCCCGTCGTCCGGGCCAAGCACCTCGTCGAGCTCCTCGAGTTCCTCGAGCTCATCGAGGTCGTCCAGCTCGTCGAGCTCGCCGAGCTCGTCGAAGAGGGCCTCCTCCTCATCCTCGATCGGCTCGACGGCGACCAGCGTAGGCGGAGCGGCGTTCGCGATCTCGATCGCCTGCTGGGCCTCCGCCTGGCGCGCCTCGTGCTTCTGCCAGCCGTTCAGCCACTGCACCGCCGGTGCCAGGGCGATCAGCGCGCCGACGATGAAGATCTCCTCGAGCGCGCTCTGCGACACCTCTACACCGGGGAAGTTCTCCGCGAGCCAGGCGGTGACGGCGCCCGCCGCCGGAGCGAAGACGAGCGGGGTCAAGACGGCAACCACGCGATTGGGCGACATGCGCTCCTCCTTCGAGACGTTGCGAGCGGGCCAGGGCTCGTGTTGATCGAAACTATGAACCTCTGCGGCCCGGCGTCAAGGGCTGCGCAGCAGATTCCGGCGGCTGGCCTCGGGCTTGCCGCGCCTGAACTCCTCGATGTAGGCGTCGAAGTCCCACTGGTCGAGAAAGGCGGACGCCGCCGAGTGTCCGGAGTCGTAGAGGGCGCTCACCCGCTCCGGGGTGATGTCGAACTCCGTGGTCCCCACACCCAGCGTCGGGATCGGGATGGTGCGCGCGTAGGTCGCGTTCTCGAGGTAGAGGCGATCGTGCGCGACCATCATGGTCGCCGCCAGGCTCTTCAGGTAGTCGATCAGCGAGCCGCGCTTCACGCCGTGCTCCTCCCCCTCGAGGCGGTGGCCGATCGGCTTCTTGGGCTCGGGCTCGACCAGCATCAGGCCGAAGGTCGGCCAGCGCGGCTCGCGTCCCTTGGCGTCGAAAAGCCAGACGGGGAAGTTGGACAGCATCCCGCCGTCGACGATCAGGTGCTCGGCGCCGGTCTCGTCGTTCGCGTGCACGACGGGCTCGAAGAAGATCGGGATCGACATGCTCATGCGCACCGCGTATGCGATCTCGAGCTCGTCGGGAGGGATGCCGAGGTGGCCGGCGTCGTCCGGCAGGACGAGCATGCGCCGGTGGGTCACGTCCGATGCGATCACCTTGAGCCGGTAGCGCTTGCCCCGCGCCTCGGGGTCCTCGTAGGCGAGCTGGCCGAAGCGCGTGACGTCCTTCGCCTCCAGCAGGGCCGAGATCCAGCTCTGGAACTTGTCGCCCTCGTAGATGCCCTTGTCGCGCAGCAGGCTGACGAGCTGACCGGGGGGCCCCGCCTTGTCCTCCCAGCCCTTGTCCTTGAAGTCGGCGAAGGGGAGCTTGCGCAGGATCTCGTCGAGCTCGGCCGAGCTGTAGCCGGCCGCGACCAGCGCGGCGGTGATCGCCCCGGCCGACGTGCCGGCGACGCTCTTGGGCTCAAAGCCCCGCTGGCCGAGCGCAGCGAAGGCTCCCGCCAGCCCGATGCCCTTCACGCCGCCGCCCTCGAACACGAGGTCCGCGTATTGCGTCTCGGTCGCCATCCCGAAGAGAATGACCTCCCGATCCCGTCCCCACAACAGCGGAGACCTCAGATGCCCAAGGCGAAGCCGGTGAAGCGGGTCCTGAACTGCATCCCCTCGCGGGGAACCGAGCGCGACTGGCGCTTCCAGCACGCCGACCAAGCCGGCCTGCTGGAGGCGCGCCGGGCGGCGATCCCGGCCTCGAAGGACCTGCGGACGGCGTGGTGGAGGGTCGGCAACCAGGGCGGCAGCGGCTCCTGCGTCGGCTGGGCCACCGCAGACTCGGTGCTGCGCTCGCACTTCGTGAAGTCGGGCCGGCTGAAGCAGCGAGAGCGGCTCTCTCCGCGCTTCACCTGGATGGCCTCGAAGGAGACCGACCAGTTCATCAGCCAGCCCACCACCTTCATCGAGGTGGCGGGCACGAGCCTCAAGTCCGCCCTCGACGTGTCGCGCAAGTACGGCGCGGTGCGCGAGCAGGTGCTGCCGTTCGCCTCCGGCAAGCTGTTCACGGGCGAGGAGGAGGCGTTCTACGCCCGCGCCGCGCGGTTCAAGGTGGCGAGCTACTTCAACCTGACGCTGCGGCGCGCGAGCGACATCGACGAGTGGCGGCGCTGGATCGCCACCAACGGCCCGATCCTCACGCGCCTCGATGTGGACCGCACCTGGGACGAGGCGGGCGACAACAAGGGCAACCTCGACACCTACAGGCCCGAGACGGCGCGCGGCGGCCACGCCATCGCGCTGGTCGGCTACACGCCCGACCGCTTCGTGGTGCGAAACAGCTGGGGGACGAGCTGGGGCGACGGCGGCTTCGGCTACGCCTCGCTGGCCTACGCGCAGGACGCCTTCACCGAAGCCTACGGCGTGTCGGTGTGAGGATCCCGGCCCCGATCGAGTCGGCCGCGCCCCGTGCACCGGGCGGCCGGTTCCTACCCAAGCTCGGGTTCAAGGCCCTCGCCGCGCTCGCCGAGGTGGTGGTCGATCCGGACCGGCTCGCGCCCGAGCGCGTGGCGCAGAACGTCGACGACTACATGGCCGGCTTCCGCGCCCAGCGGAAGTGGGTCGTGAAGGTGGCGCTGGTCGGGCTCTGGCTCTATCCGCTGCGCTTCCTCAAGCCGCCGCTTCCGTCGATGAACCGCGAGGCGCGACGGGCGTTCGTCGAGAAGCGCTTCATCCACGACATCGCCTTCGGGCGCGTCCGCATCGGGCGCCGGCTGATCCAGGCGATGTTCCGCCTCTCGATGCAGATGGCCTATCTCGGTCACTACAGCGACAGGGCCACGTTCGCCTCCGTCGGCTACAAGCCCTTCTCGGAGCGCGACCGCTACGCGGAGGCCATCAGCGCGGTCCCTACGAATCGCCGGGGCGTGACCTGCGAGGCCGCGTCGAAGCTGGACGGCGACACCGTCTCCGCGGACGCGCTCGTGATCGGCAGCGGCGCGGCGGGAGCGATCGTCGCCTACCGGCTGGCGGAGGCCGGCAGGCGGGTCCTGGTGCTGGAGCGCGGCCGCCACGTCGACCCGTCCGAGTTCAGCGAGGACGAGGTCCAGCAGATCTCGAACCTCTACGCGGACGGCGCCCTCCAGCTCTCGCGCGACTTCAGCTTCCAGGTGCTGCAGGGGATGTGCGTCGGCGGCTCAACCGTGGTCAACAACGCGGTCTGCTTCGACCTGCCGGCCGACGTGCTGCGCTCCTGGAACGAGCGCGGCGCCGGTCTGGAGGCGGCGCGGCTCGCCGAGTCGTTCGAGCGGGTCCGCGACTGGCTTCAGATCCGCCGGCCGCCCAGTCCCCATCTGCAGCTCGGCGCCGAGAAGTTCCTGGAGGGCGCCAAGCGGCTCGGCCTCGCCGAGCCCCCCAACTCGGTGGACGTGGTGGAAGCGAACATCTCCGACTGTCCGGGGAGCGGCTACTGCAACATCGGCTGCCCCTTCGGCACCAAGCTCTCCATGCTCGACAAGGTCCTGCCCGAGGGCCAGGAGCACTACGGCGACCGGCTGCGGGTGCTGCCCGAGTGCCGGGCCGAGCGGATCGAGAGCCGAGACGGCCGCGCCGAGGCGGTGCTGGCGCGCACGAGCGACGGCCGCAGGCTCCGCATCGAGGCGCGGACCGTCGCCGTCTGCGCCGGCGCGATCGCCTCCAGCTGGCTCCTGATGCAGAGCAAGATCGGAAAGCGCGCCGGCCGCGACGTCTGCTTCAACATGGCGTCGCCGATCACGGCCGACTTCGAGGAGCGGCTCGACTCCTTCGACGGCGTCCAGATCTCCCACTACTTCGCGCCGCCCGAGGGACGCGGCTTCGTGATGGAGACCTGGTTCAACCCGGTCGTGAGCCAGGCCCTCAACATGCCCGGCTGGCTCGACGACCACAGAGGCAACATGGGCCGCTTCCGCCACCTCACCGCCGCGGGCGTGCTCGTCGGCACCAAGGGCACGGCGCGGCTGCGCTCGGCGCTCACCGGCGGCGTGGACATCGACTACTCGCCCGCGCGCGAGGACCTCGAGACGCTGGTCGAGGCACTGAAGCTGCTCGGGCGAATCTACCTCGCCGCCGGCGCGCGGCGGGTGATGCCCTCCACCTTCAAGTTCCACGAGTTCACGTCCGAGGACCAGCTCGACCGGCTCGACGACTACGTGAAGCGCAGCAGCTACCTCTCGCTCGGCACGGGGCACCCCCAGGGCGGCAACGCTCTCAGCGGCGACGACGACAAGGGCGTAGTCGACCCGTCGTTCCGCGTGCACGGCTTCGAGAACCTGTTCGTCTGCGACGCCAGCGTGTTCCCTACGGCGACGACCGTGAACCCGCAGCTCACGGTCATGGCGCTGGCGGACTACGCAGCCCCCGGCATGGTGGAGGCGAGATGACCGCTTGGACCTTCGAGACGCTGGCGGCGGCCGACCGGAAGACGCTCGAGGAGGTTCTGCTGGCCGGGCCGCCGCCCGACTTCGACCAGCTCGAGGGCTACATCTACTGCGGCTGGAACCACGAGTGGGTGGGGCGGCTCTCGGGCGAGAAGTTCAAGAAGGGCTTCCGCAAGCGGGAGGGCCGGCAGTTCGGCTACAACGAGATCGTCCGCCAGGACCGCCAGGGCTACCGCGGCGAGTGGGAGGTCGAGCTGCGCGACGGGCGCCCGATCCAGGTCGGCTACTTCCGCGTCGGGCTCATCAAGGACGAGCCGCCGCAGCGGCTCTACCGCCCCTACACCCACGCCGGCCACTTCAACTACAACGTCGAGCTGAACACGTGGCGCAACCTGCCCTTCCGCGTCATCCGCGACATGGTGGTGCTCCCGAACCCCGGCGACCACAGCCTGATGCTCTGCAAGGCCTACTTCCAGCTCGGGTTCCGCTGGCTCAACCTCTTCTACTGCTACTTTCTGCTCGGTCACCGCAGGGAGATCGAGCACGAGCCCTGGTGAGCGACGTCCTCTTCGAACCGCTGCGGTTCCGGAACCTGACCGTCAAGAACCGGATCCTGCGCTCGAACGTCTCCGGCCGGTTCGACAACTACGACGGCTCGGGGACGCAGGCCCGGATCAACTGGGAGGAGAAGTTCGCGCGCGGCGGCGTCGGCGCGATCGTCTCCTCCTACTCGCCCGTCCACGTGCGGGGGCGGATCCTGCCGAACTACGCGACCATCGACCGCGACGACCGCATCCCCTTCTGGCGGCGCGTCGGCGAGGCCGTGCACCGGCACGACTGCAAGTTCATCCTCCAGCTGAGCCACTCCGGCCGCCAGCAGGACGTCGGCGGCGTCGAGAACCTGGGCCGCAAGGCGCTCAGCTCGACCGACAAGACCGAGTCCTTCCACGGCTTCGAGTGCCAGGCGATGACGCTCGACGAGGTCCACGAGGCGATCCGCTGCTTCGCCGACGGCGCGCGCCGGGCGCGCGAGGCGGGGCTCGACGGCGTCGAGCTGCACGCCGCCAACGGCTACCTGATCACGCAGTTCCTGAGCTCGGCGATCAACGACCGCGACGACGAGTTCGGCGGCTCGCTCGCGGGCCGGGCCCGCTTCCTGCTCGAGATCGTCCGCGCCATCCGGCGCGAGGTCGGCGACGACTTCCACCTGCAGGTGAAGATCAGCGCGGTCGACCACAACAACGCCGTGATCTTCTGGGACAAGCGCGGCAACAGCCTGCAGGAGTCGATCGAGATCTGCAGGTGGGTGGAGGAGGCCGGCGCCGACGCGCTCCACGTCTCGACCGGCAGCATGTTCCCGCACCCGCGCAACCCCGCCGGCGGGCTGCCCGTGGACGTGGCCTCGGGCACGTACGACACGATGATCTCGAGCGGCCTGTACACGTTCCGCAACTACCTGCTGGCCCGCTACGGGCTGCTGCGCCCGATCTTCCGCTTCCTCTGGAACCGGACCACGCGCCGCCTCGAGGTGGAGGGGGCGAACGCCGACGACGCCCACGCGATCAAGCGGCAGGTGTCCATCCCCGTGCTGTGCACGGGCGGCTTCCAGACCGCCTCGGTGATCCGCGCCCTGATCGAGGAGGGCCGCTGCGACGCGGTCACGATCGCCCGTCCGCTGATCGCGAACAACGACCTCGTCAAGACCTTCGCCGAGGGACGCGACCGGCCCGAGCGGCCCTGCACGTACTGCAACAGGTGCCTCGTGAACGTGCTCGAGAACCCGCTCGGCTGCTACGAGCTGGCCCGCTACGACGGCGACTCGGACAGGATGGTGCGCGAGATCATGTCCGTGTACGAGCCGACCGGCTTCGAGG
This sequence comes from Thermoleophilaceae bacterium, assembly GCA_050693815.1. GTDB lineage: Bacteria > Actinomycetota > Thermoleophilia > Solirubrobacterales > Thermoleophilaceae > JACVRW01. The sequence continues at coordinate 7,064 of JBOGXS010000191.1, forward strand.
ATGCGCGATGAGCGACCGCGAGCTGCTCGAGCGCCACAAGCCGGTTCTGATATTCGATCCGCAGTACGACTACCGCGCGCTCGGGGCGAGCTCCGCGCTGGCCAACCCCGGCAACCTGCTCCTCCGCGAGCACGGCGAGGTGATCGCACGCAGCCCGCTCGAGCTCGACGCCCTCGCCACCTACGAGCCGGAGGCCGGCGATTTCCTCGCGCTGGCGGCCGACTTTCCCGGCGACGCCGGGCGCATGGAGTGGGAGGAGCCCCATCGCGGCCGCATCTACGGCCGGGTGAAGCGCGACGGCGGCCGGATCTGGCTCCAGTACTGGTTCTGGCTCTACTACAACCCCAAGAACCTGTTCGGCTTCGGCAAGCACGAGGGCGATTGGGAGATGGTCCAGATCGGGCTGGGGGACGACGAGAAGCCGGAGGTGGCGAACTACGCTCAGCACGACTCGGGTGAGGCCCGCCCCTGGCGCAACGGCCCGATGGACTTCAAGGAGGACGATCCCGACCGGCCCGTCGTCTACGTCGCGCCACTCTCACACGCCTCCTACTTCAAGCCCGGCACCCACCCGTACCTGCTGGGGATCGACGATCCGCGCGCCGACGGGCCACCCGCCAACCTGTCGCTCGCCGCGTTCGGCGACTGGGCCACCTGGCCCGGCAGGTGGGGCAATCCCGAGCGATCGTTCCTCGGGCGGGTGGGCCGGGGCCCCAGCAGCCCCGGCCACCAGGGCGCGAAGTGGGACGCTCCGGACGCCTGGCACAGGAGGCTGCGCTACCGCAAGCTGCGCGTGCTGCTCGGGCGGGCGGCTCACGGCCTCGGCGCCCTCACCTTCCCGCACCCGCCCGCCACTCTGCGCGCCGACCTGGCGGGGGAGCGCGTGACGGTCGACTACGAGCTGGCCGGCGGCGGCCGGGGCGGCCGCCACCTGTACCTGACCTTGCACCAGGGCCACCTCGTGGTCGCCAATCGGATCGTCAGGGACGCTCCCCGCCACGGCCAGACCTCGCTGCGGATCCCGGACGGGCGCCAGCCGACGGCCCTGATGGCCAGCGTCTACAACCGCCTTCGCCAGCGCAGCGAGCCGGCGCGGGAACCGCTGGCCTAGCTGCGCACGAGGGCGGGTGCCCCGATCCGGGCGACGGGCATCACGTTGATGTCGGCCGGGATCTCAGAGTGCCTGACGACGCGCTGGTCGGGCAGCTCGGGCGCCAGCACCCGGCGTACCGCGGTCCGGGCGCGCCTGGAGGTGAGCAGCGCCGGCTTGGCGGCCGCGAGCGGGAGGAGCGACAGCTCGCGCCAGACCACGTCGCGCAGCGCCTCGAGCGCCGCCTCCGCCTCGGGGCGATCGACCTCGCCCTCGAGATCGTCGGGCGCGACCTCCAGCGCCAGGCGCTCGAACTCCGGATGCAGCAGGTAGGCCACGAGCGTCTCCGAGCCGAACGAGAAGCGGCTGCCGATGAACGCCGCCATCCCCTCGCGCACGTACCGGGCCAGTGTGCGGGCGCGCGCGAGCGGCGTGGCGGGGACCGGACCGCTGAGCGCGAGGCGCTCGTCGAACACCGCGCAGGCGTCGGCGTCGACGTCGATGGTGTCGAACCGCAGCAGCCGCTCGAGCACCGTCGCCAGGTCGCGGATCGACAGGCCGCCGTCGAGCAGCTCGCGCAGCACGCGCGTGAGGTCGCCGATCGACAGGTCCTCGAGCACCGCGCGGACGAGGTCGGGCTGGCCCATCCGATGGAGCTCGACCTCGACGTCGCGCACCGAGAGCAGCCTGGGCGCGTTGCGCAGCAGCTCCGTGAACACGAAGTGCTGAACGACGCCGAGCCGGTCCAGGGTCGTGTAGCCCTGCGCGTGCACGGCACCCGCTTCGTCCTCGTCGATCAGCGCGGAGGGCCCGGCGGGACCGAGGGCCGGCTCCGCCGCCACCCCGCCGAGGCTCGAGGGCGGAGCGTCCACCAGGACCTTGCCCTCGGGAGGCAGCGGGAAGCCGACCCCGACCAGGTCGTTGACGCGCACAGCCACGATCTCCTCGCCGACCTGCTCGGAGGGCACCCAGAACAGGTCGGGCAGTCGAAGCCCCGTGTCGAGGTAGACGAACTCCTCCGTCGCCTGGAACTTCCCCCGCACGTGGTCGGGCAGGACGGCGGCGTACATCATGATCGACTCGGATCGCGAGGGACTCGGCAGCAGCGTGGCGAGTGTCCTGGGGTTGGCGTGGATCTCCACGCGCCGCGGGCGCAGCCGAGCCATGAGCGTCTCCGCGACGTCGGCCGCCTCCCTGCCGGCCCGATCCTGGATCGCGCTCGCCACCGCGGCGCGATCAATCGCCCAGACGCCGAGCCCGAGCAGCGTCCGCAGGACCTCGCCGAGCTCGGCCTCGGCCGCCGCCGCTTCGGGGACGGCGGGAGCGAGCGCCGCGTACTCGGCGACCTGCTCGTCTCCGACGAGGCACGACGCGCGCCGCGCCACGACCTCGACCGTGAACCGCCGGACGAAGCCGGACAGGCTCTCGGGGTCGGCCGACCCCTCGGCGTGCCGGCGCAGCCACCCGTCCGGGAAGGCGTCCTCCGGCTCCTGCTCGAATGACAGCGCCGCGTCCCGCGCCCGCTCCGGGGCCGCGGCGAGCCAGACCTGCCGCGCCAGTCGCTGGTCGTAGGGCTGCAGCGCGCCGTGCACGCGGATCCGCAGGGCGCGCGTGGACGGCACCGGCTCGACCGTCGGGACGGGACGGCCCGTCAGCCCCACGCGCTCGATCAGATCGGCGAGGTCGACGGCCAGCCCGGGCAGCGCGAGCTCGGCGGCCGACGCGAGCCAGGGGAGCGCGTCGTCGACCTCGACTACGACCGGAACCTCGGGCTCGACCGGTGCGCCCGTCGGAGTCACGGCTGCACCACCGTCACCCTTCGCAGCCCTCTCGGCCCGAGCTCCGAGCGCGCCAGCACCGGCAGCGAGGGATGCTCGTGCTCGAGCAGCCGGCGTGCCAGCGGCCGCAGGTGGGGGTCGCGGACCACGAGCACCGGGTCGGACCGCCCCGCGACGAGCCTGCGAAACGCCGCCAGCAGCTCCTCCGCCTCGAGGCTCGGGAGGGCCAGGAACGCCTTGCCGTCGTCGCGTCTCACGCCGGCGGCCACGGCCTCCTCCAGCGTGGGCGGCACGGCGATCGGGGTGCTGCTCTCGCCGAGCCCGAGCGACTCCTGGGAGAGCGAGGCCCGTATGCGCTCCGCCACGTCCTGGGGGCCGTCCGCCTGGTCGGCCCCGTCGAAGGCCGCGACGATCGGGTCGAGGTCGACGATGGAGACGCGCTCGCGGACCAGCGCCTGGATCGTCTGCATGAGCCGCGTCCGGCTCGACTCCTCGCGCAGGGCGCGCGGCACCGAGTCGGCGTCCGGGCGCTCACGCTCCCACTCGGCGAGCCGGCGCGAGATCTCCTGCAGCCCGGCGAAGTCCGGCAGGCGGTCGAGCACGGCCCGGTGCAGGCGCTCGACCATCGGCCGTGGAAAGCCCTTGTCGGCCGGATCGAGGTGCCCCTCCGCCACGGGTCCCTCGCTCACGAGGACCACGTAGCGCCCGTCGGTCAGCGTGGGGTCGACCCGGATTCGCACGCCCGGGATCAGCACGCCCGTCGCCGCGGCGATCTCCTCTCGCAGGGCCTCGATCTCCTTGAGCATCGGCTCGAGCTCCGGGGTCTGCTCGCCTGCGGGGAAGAAGGCGGGATCGGTCTCCAGGAGCAGCGGCGTCGCACCCGGCGGCAACTGGCCGGCGCGGTCGGCGGTGCGCGCCTCGGAGGTCCGGATGATGCGGTCGTAGTGCCGGCCGGCGAGCTCCACGAGGGCCGCCGCGGCATCGCGCCGTGTCTCGTCGCGGCCGGTCGCCTGGGCGCCCTCCAGCCATTCGGCGAGCGCGGCGTACGCCTCGTGCGTCGCGACGTAGCGGCTCAGCTCCTCGACGAGGCTCGTGCGCCAGTGGCCGTCCTCGACGGCGCCGTAGGCGAGCAGGTCGAGCTCTCCGATCGCGTGCGCGTGCTCGTCGAGCGCGAAGAGGGCGCGGGCGAGCCCGGTGAAGTAGCGCTTGCGTGCGGCGTCGTCGGGGGCCTGGCGCGCGGCGGAGCGGTAGGCGTCGGCGCTCTCGCGCCAGCTCTCGTGGTACGCGAACCGGGCGCCGAGCCGCCCCTGGATCTCCGGGCGCCGGGAGCCGGCGGCGCGGCGGTACACGGCGAGCACGCCGTCCCTGTCCTGCTGCAGGTCGTCCAGCCGGTCCCCCACCCACAGGTGGATGGAGTCCGGGTCGCCCGCCTCGCGCTCTCGCCTGAGCGCCTCCGCGACTCGCTCCTCGTGCCGTTCGCTCGCCTCCCTCAGCTGCTCGCTCGCCTCGTCAGGGGTGAACATCCGGTGCTCGGGCGGCGTGTCCGGGTCCTCCAGCAGCCAGGTGAGCTTCCAGAACTCGGGATCTCCCTCGAGCCAGCCGCGGATGATCTCGAGCAGCCGCTCGCGGAGATCCTCGACCTCCCGCTCGGCACCGCCGGCCCCGCGGTCGAGCAGCCGCTGGCGGTACTCCGACAGCACCGCGAAGTCGGCGGCCCAGTAGCGGTCGAGGATGTGGCGGAGCACGCGCTCGGCGTCGTAGGGCGTGGCGAGCGGCGTGCTGCACCAGGCCCGGAGCGCGCGGACGTGGATCTCGTCGAGCTCGCGCTCCCAGAGCAGGCCGCCGTGCTCGAGCGCGGTCAGGTCGAGGACCCTGGCCCGCTCGCCTCCGGGGACAGGCGCCCCGTCGTGCTCGTCGGCCTCTCGCCAGAGCCACTCCTGCGGAAGCAGCCGCTCGAGCAGCCTCCCGATCTGCTGCTTGCGCTGCCGGGCCTCGACCTCCGCGGCTTCGGCCTGCTCCACCAGCGAGCGGGCCTCGGACTCCAACCGCTCGGCGTCGTCCTCCAGCTCCTTCGGGTCGGGGCCGGTGGGCCCGCGCCCGCGCTGCGCCGCGCGCGCGTGCTCGGCGACCGCGCGGTCCACCGCACCTCGCGGGGTCGCGTCCGGGCCGCCTCCGTCCGCGCCGATCGACGCCGCCCTCGGCGGTGGCTGCACGGCCTGCAGC
>JBOGXS010000192.1:0-16214 GCA_050693815.1 Thermoleophilaceae bacterium
GCGACAACAAGCAGCGCGAAGTCGACATCGTGATCGAGCGCCATAGCGGCGAGCTCGCAGGAGTCGAGGTCAAAGCCGCCGCCACCGCATCCAGCGCAGACTTCGCCGGGCTGCGCTATCTGCGCGAGAAGCTCGGCGCGCGCTTTAAGGCTGGTGTCGTGCTCCATACCGGTGGGGAGACGCATCCGTTCGGGGACCGCCTGGCCGCCGTGCCGTTGAGCGGGCTATGGAACGAATGACGGAGTCCGGCGCGAGACGCTTCGACGCTCAGACGACCTGGATCGAGAGACCGGGACGCTCGATCCTGCCGAGGGTCGCCCCTCTCCAGGTCCCACCTGGGGCGACAGGAGGTCGGTCAGCGTCCCGTGGTCACGACCCGAGCGGCCCGAGATGGCCCAAGCCTCGGGACATATCCGGGACACGGTACGCCCGCGGGCGTGCGCACATCGAAGTTCGCCCACTCCTCCTTCGGTGTTTCCGTTGCGCCGATCACCTTCGCCACGAGGAACTCGGCGAGCACACCGCGCACGATGTTGAGGCGCAGGTCGGAGAAGCCCCAGCGCCAGAAGTCGAGCACCGTCGCGTGCACCCCGACGATCTGCTCGTCGCCCTTGACCGGACGTAGGGGATGAGCAGGAAGCAGGTCCCCCGGCACACCGGTCACCGGGCGATCCTCGCATCCTGCTCGGCGGCCATCTCGACCAGCAGGCAGAGCGCGTTGACCAGCCGCATCTGCTCGGCAGAGCGACAGGGGACGTGAAGCAGTTCGGGGCTGCAGACGAGCACCGCGAGGCAACGGGCCCTCGAAACCGCCACGTTGAGCCGATTGCGGCTGAACAGAAACTCGAGGTTGCGCGGCAGTTCCGCGCCGCTCGACGTGGCCATCGAGAAGAATGCGACAGCTGCCTCCTGACCTTGGAACTTGTCGACGGTGCCGACTCGCACGCCGTCGGGAAGGTGCTCGCGCAGGCAGCGCACCTGCGCGTTGTAGGGGGCGACGACCATGATGTCGTCGGGGCGCAGCGGCCGGATGTCTCCGTCCGCCGTCGTGTAGTCGGCGCCGATCAGCCCGTCGACGCATCGAGCGACCTCACGGGCCTCCTCGGCGGACTGACGGGCGTTGCCGTCGTGTACGACTGGGACGTAGCGAACGCCGGTGCCCGTCAGCTCACCACGGGCGTGCAGGCGCTGGCGAGCGCAGTCGACAAACGACTCCAGGCGGCCCTCATAGATCGCCTCGGAGATGAAGCGGCACACGTCGGGGTGCATGCGCCGGGTCTCGTCGATGAACAGGCCGCGGTCGGGGGGAATCGTCGCGTGCTCACCCAGGAGGTGCTCGAGGACCGAAGCACCCGCGCCCGGTGGGTGCACGGCTTGCGAGACCTGAGCGAGCTGCAGGGGATCGCCGAGGAGCACCAGGTTGCGCGCGCTCGTGCCGATCGCCAGGGCGTCAGCCAGCGATATCTGGCCCGCCTCGTCGACGAAGAGGTAGTCCAGCGTGCTGTCGAGCTCGGCGCGAGCGAACAGCCAGGCGGTGCCGGCCACCAGGCGGCAGTCGCCTGCCGCGAACTCCCCGACGTCGTCGGAGTTGTCGATCAGTGGTTGTTCACGTGCGGAGCGAAAGCGGCTCTCGGGCGTTCCGCTGTGCTTCTTCATGCCGCGCCAGCCGGGGTTCTCTCCGGCGAAGCGCTCGACCTCGCTCAGCAGGTTGTGGATCGCCGCATGGCTGCTGGAGGCGACGCCGACGCGGGCGCCCTTCGACAGCAGGTGGCAGATCAGGTGCGCGCCGGTGAACGTCTTGCCCGAACCGGGCGGTCCTTGGATGAACAGCGAGCTGTCGTCGAGGCCGGCGGCGAGCGCCTTGGCCTCTTCGAGCTCGAATGCGCCGTGCTGGAGCGCGCCGCCCGCCGGGCGGGCGGTGGAGCGCGGCGCGTCTCGCCGGACGATTGCGCGTAGTGCGGTGTATCGGCCACCCGCCTCGAGTCCGCGGTCGAGCACGTCGCTCGCGAGGCGACGCAGCGCCGCGCGCTGCACTCGCGTGTTGTAGGGCGTCCCGGGGATCAGCGTGCGCGGCAGCGGTTCGTCGGCTCGCGCGGTCGCGCGTCGGATCTCGACAATGCCCGCCGCGTCGTCGACGCGTACGACATTGACGCCCTTCTCGGTCGCCGGGTCGACGTGATCCCCCGGGCCGATCTTGTGCTCCTGGGCCGGGGAGCGCAGCGTGTAGATCGCCGAGCGGGCGGGCGGGGGCAGCGGACGGGGCGCGATGCCGGCGTCGGTCAGTCCACCGAGTGCTTCGGTATCGAGCTCGACGAGCTGCTGCTCGTCGGCGTCGAGGCGCTCGAAGTAGGCCCACCACTCCGGCTTGGCCTCCCGTCGGTGATAGTCGAGCAGCTGCCCGAGCAGCCACCGGGCATGCTCGTCGCCGTCGCGCTCCGCCGGCTCCTCAGGCGCCCCGGCGATCAGCGCGCCGCGCAGTTCGTCCAGCGCCGCAGCGTCCTCGGGGTCCGGCTGCCACGGTTCGGGCGCTGGCATCCACGGGATGCCCTGCCCGGAGTTCTCGATCGCCTCGGCTCGGCGTTCCAGCAACCAGTCGCGCAGCAGCCAGGTCGAGCGGCAGTCGTCGTCGTTGTAACGCTCGATCGCCTCCAGCAGCGCCCGGTCGCCCGTCTCAAGGAACTCCTCGAAGGCAATGATCGAGTCGCCGCCTTCGGCGACCTCCGTGTCGCGCTCCTCCATGTAGAACGCCTCGACCTTCTTGATCGAGTAGCTCGGCTGCGAGATCCGCAATGCTTGGCGGACCACCGCGTAGAGGTCGACCAGCACCTCGTTGCGCAGCAGGTGATCGATCTCGTCCTCGCGCGTCGCGTGCAGCCCCATCAGCCGCTTCAGGGCCGTCGGCTCGTACGGCGCGTAGTGATAGACGTGAAGGTCGGGGAAGCGGTCGAGCCGGTCCATCACGAAGTCGATGAAGTTCTCGAACGCGCGCTTCTCCTCCGCCCGGCTCGTCGCCCAGAACGCCCGGAAGCGCGGCTCGCCCGCTTCCATCCAGGTCACGCCGAACAGGTACTCCAAGCCGTCCTCGAAGAACGGGTCACCCTCCATGTCGAAGAACAAGTCGCCCTCAGACGGCTGAGGCAGCCGCGCGAAGCCGCGGCCCTCCTCAGGCGCCAACAGCTCGTAGCGCGGCTCGCCCGTGGTGCGCTGCTCGACCTGCAGGCGAGCCTGCTCGCGCAGCGCCTCGAAGGTGTGCCCGCCGATCCGCACCGGCCGCTGGGCCGGCAGCGCCGCTCCAAGCTGGGCGACCGTGGCGAGACCCACCTCGTTGAGACGCAGCGTCTGGACCCGACGCATGTTCGCGACAAGACTGAGGTGGTCGTCGGTCTCGCGGCGCGCGTCACAGACGCCCTGCCAGCGACAGAGCCCGCAGTGCTCCACCGGATCGGGATACGTCCCGCCGCCGCCGACCTCCAACACCTGCTCAAAACGCGCCTTCACCCGCCGGTAGTACGCCGTGAACTCCGGCAACCGCAAGCTCTCACGGGTCCGACTACCGAGTACGACGTGCATCCACTCGGGCGCCACGCCCTGCGCGCTCGTGAGCAGCTCCGAGTAGAAGCACAGCTGCAACAGGAAGTACGGCTTCACCCGCCGGGCGAGCTTGGTGTCGGCCACCTCGTAGCTCCACTCGCCCAACTCCGACGGCGAGTCCACGCGCTCCAAGAAGTCCGCGTAGCCGCGCCAACGCTCGCCGTCGAAGAGCACGGCCTGGTAGATCACCTCCGCGCCGCTGCGCATCGCGTCCAGAGTTCGCTCTGCGCCTCGGCCCAAGCCTTCCAACCCGGGCTCGCTGACGATCTCCACCACCTCGCGGCCCGCGGCGCGCAGAGACTCGAGGTAGGCGAGCTCGAACTCGTCACCCTTGCGCGCAACCAGATCGGCAGCATCCGTGCGCGTCTCCTCCAACGTCAGCGCGCCCCTCCTTACGCCAAGGTCAAGGCTCGTGAGATGCGCGCACTCGAGATGGTTGATCAGGTCGGAGGCCGAAAGAATCAGCCGGTCATCGACCAGTTGCACTGAGCACCTCGTTCTCGCGCTTGGACATGGTCATCAAGTCGCTGTGCTCGTCCCAGCTGACATCACGAGGATCGCGGCTAAGAGCGCGACAGCACGGCTACTCACCGCCTCAAGCATGGCTTTCTGGTCGGACCACCGACCTCGCCGCCCATGAGAATCCGAAGGCCGTCGAGGCGCTGCCAGTGGCCGTCGAGTGCGAGTAGCGCCCCAATGTCGAAGAAGCCAGTCGCGATGTCGAACCTTCGCGGCCGAAGTTCATGCGCCCACGGCCGGTTGGCTTGCCCATCCCATTCGAATCGGACGCTCGCCCGGGCGCCCGGCTGTTTCAGTGATCACAGTGCTCAAAGCAAGGACGATCTCCAGCCAGGCTGGCCGCAGATTGAGCAGGCTCACGCGGAGGTAGACCTCCTCGAGGGTCTCGACGACTTCCATCGCCACCCCGAGCTCGGCACTCCCTCCGATCGAGGTTGACTGCTCGACGTCGGGCTGGTCCCTCGCGTGCTCCAACAGGCGAGGAATTACTCTCGTCACGTGCTTCGACGAACCGCCGGCCGCGGTCGTTCTCGAGCGCGGTGTAGTCGTCGAGGATCGGAAGAAGTCGACCCCTCCGAGTCGAGCTGCTTGAAGTAGGGAAACGCGTCCTCTGCTCGCCCGATCGGTGCCGCCCGTAGGCAAGTAGCCAGACGACCTTCTCGTCCGGGTCGTACCAGGTCGCCCCACGGTGATCGTGGCCCCGCGACAGCCGCCAGACCGTCTTCCCGGATGTGAGAGTTCTCCCTCGAGTTCGAGGCTGGCGTGCCCTTCCGCCGCTTCCGATTCCCCGGACTTTGCCGATACGATGGATGCATGGCAACGAGACAGCGAAAGACCCGCGTGAGCAGGAGCGGTTCGGCGAAGGCGAGTAGCGCGTCCACTGGCCGGTCCGTATCGACGGATGGAGCGTGGCGGAGCCGCGTTCACAGCCCGCGGATCGCTGGCCTGGAGCAGCGCCGAGCCAACGTAGCTCGGGCGACTAGCCGCATCAAGACCGACGTCCAGGTGGACGTCGCCCGTTCTCGCCGCGGCAAGTAGCAGTGCCACAGCGGGGCAGGCCCCCGTCCACGCGCGCCGTCCTCTCCTTCGAGGAAGGTGACTGGACGCCGCCAGAAGCTCTCCTACTCGATACGAGCATCGTGGTGGAAGCCCTGCTCCCCTCGCAGCCTGCGCATGGGGCTTGCGTGGGCTTCTTCGAGCGCGTTGCCGCCACAGATTGCACTCTCGTCTTCAACCGCCTCTTGGAGATGGAGCTCTGCGAGGTCCTCTTCAACGTCGCGCTGAAGGAGCGCTACGGCAAGCGCTGGTCGCGTGCGCGATAGCCGCGTTCCTGGAGGACGAGACCGATTCCGGCGATGTCCAAGTCACTCACGTCCCAATGGCGGGCGAGGTAGTCACGGATGACGCCGAGGTAGACGTGGCTCGGTGTGGGGGCAGCGTCCTCGGAGAAACGTCGTCGACCGCGATGGCGAGGGCTCCATCCGGGGCCTCTCCTACCTCACGCTCCTCCCCCTCGGCGGCCTTTCTCATCGAGAGGATGAGGTCCACGGTCACGACGTTCTCAAAGCCGCTTGCGAGCCCCTTCACCGAGCGCTGCCCCTTGGGTAGCTGCAGCCCCGGCCGGCCAGGATCGCCGACCGGACCCGCTGTCGGAGGGGCCGCAACGGGCCCAGTCCCGCTCAGCGAGCTGCCCCACCTCCCGAATCCCGATCGTCCCGTCGTTCCCCACCTGCCACACCTCTAGATCATTGAGCCGGAAGCCCGCGCGGCTCAAGGCGGCCTCGACGGCGATCATCCGCTCGTTCGCCACGCCCGGGTTCTTGACCCTGCCCCCAACGGCGATCACGGGAACGAGTCTCAGCGGCTTGCCTGGCCGCACCTGCCCGGGCTGCGTGAGGCCGAGCCTGATTCGCTGAGCGAGCATCCCGCTCAGGGTGAGGTAGTGTCGCGGTGTGGCAGCCGCGCCGCAGGGCAGCGAGCGAGTCCGCACAGCCGAGCTGATCGGGGCGCTTTGCCTGGCCACGGATCTCGGCATGGGCTTTCCATTCGAGCACGGGCTGCACACGACGCTGATCGCCACGCGGCTTGCCGATCGACTCGGTGTCGATCAAGAGAGCGCCGCGCAGACCTATTACGCCTGCCTGCTCTCCCATGCGGGCTGCACGACCGACGCCCACGTCACGGTGGAGGTCTTCAGCGGTTCGCTCATCACGCATTTCAACCCCGTCATGTTCGGATCGGGGCGGCAGGTGCTCACCGGTCTGCTCCATGCTTTACCCGAGCCGGAGAGGGCGGCACCGGTGCGCGCCGTTCAGGTCGCCCGCGGGCTGCCGAAGATGGCTCGGGAGCAGCGTCCGCACCTCACCGCCATGTGCGAGGTGGCGGGGATGCTGGCCGACGGGGTCGGCGCTCCCCCTTCCGTGCGGGGCCTCCTCGACCACCTCACCGAACGCTGGGATGGCAGGGGCCCGCTCCGGCGGGCGAAGGGCGGGGAGATCCCATTGCCGATGCGGATCGGCCACGTCGCCGTGGACGCCGCCTTCCAGTGTCAGCTGGGGGGCGTGGAGCGCGCCGTGCGCCTCGTTCGCGAGCGCGCCGGCCACGCCTTCGACCCTGAGGTGGCCGCCTGCCTCGCCGATCGGGGCGAGGAGATCCTGGCGCTCGAGGAGAACGCGTCGGCGTGGGAAGAGGTCCTTGCCCTGGAGCCGCCCCCACCGCTGATGCTGGAGGGGGAGGCGCTTGATCGCGGGCTCGCCGCAATGGGCAATTTCGCCGACCTGATCTCGCCGTATCTCGCGGGCCACTCGGCTGGCGTCGCCGAGCTCGCAGGCGCGGCCGCACAGCATTGCCGGGTGGACGCGGTCGGCGTGACCGCGATCCGGCGGGCGGGGCTTCTCCACGACCTCGGGCGGGTGGCGGTCCACCCGCGGATCTGGCAGAAGCCGGGGCCGCTGACAGCCGATGAATGGGAGCAGGTGCGCCTGCACCCCTACCACACCGAGCGCGTCCTCTCGCGCTCGGCGTTCCTCTCGACGCTCGCCGGGGTCGCGGGTGCCCACCATGAGCGCCTCGACGGATCCGGCTATCACCGCAGCGCCGCCGGCGCGGAGCTCGGATTTCCCGCCCGGTTGCTTGCCGCCGCCGACGCCTACCACGCGATGATCGAGTCGCGGCCCCACCGCGAAGCGCTGGCGCCCGAGCGGGCGGCGAAGATCCTCGCCGAGGAGGCGAGCGCCGGGCGGCTCGACCCCGATGCGGTGACGGCGGTGGTCAAGGCGGCCGGACGGGCGGCGCCGCGCCTCGAACGCCCGGCGGGGCTGACCGAGCGCGAGGCCGAGGTGATCGCGATTCTCGCCCGGGGCCTTCAGACCAAGCAGGTCGCGCGGGCGCTCGGGATCTCGGTCAAGACCGCCGACCGGCACATCCAGAACGCCTACCGCAAGATCGGCGTCTCGACGCGCGCCGCGGCCACCCTGTTCGCGATGGAGCACGGGCTGGTCGCATGGGGAGAACTCCCGATTGCGCGGCCGCCGGCGCCGTCGTAGCGTCGTCCGGGCTCGACAACCTGCCGAGCTCGAACGCAAGCGAAGGAGGACGGCATGGACACCGACACGCTCGACGCCTTTCGGGGCGCCAGCTACGAGATCGCGGAGGCGATCGCGCCGACCTGGGAGCGCCGCCGAGCCGACATTGAGGAGGTCGCCGCCCCGGTCCGCGAATGGATGCTGCGCGAGCTTCGCCCGCAAGAGGGAGACACGGTGCTCGAGCTCGCCGCCGGGGTCGGGGAGACCGGGTTCGAGGCGGCCGCGATCGTCGGCGAGCACGGCCGGCTGGTCACGAGCGACTTCTCGCCGGCGATGCTCGAAGCCGCCCGCCGCCGCGGCGCCGAGCTCGGCGTCGCGAACGTCGACTACCGGGTCATGGACGCCGAGCGGATCGAGCTCGCCGACGATTCGGTCGACGGGGTGCTGTGCCGTTTCGGGTACATGCTGATGGCCGATCCGGCGGCTGCGCTCGCGGAGACCCGCCGGGTCCTGCGCCCGGGCGGTCGGCTGACGCTCGCGGTCTGGGGCGCCCCGGAGCGAAACCCGTTCTTCGGGATGATCGCGATCAGCCTCATCCAGCGTGGCCACATCGATCCCCCGCAGCCACCGCCGGCCCCTGGGATCTTCAGCATGGCGAGCGCCGAGCGCACCGAAGAACTGCTTCGGGGCGCCGGTTTCGGCGAGGTGCGCACCGAGGAGATGCCGGGGCGGTTCGTGCTGCCGGACGTGGACGAGTACCTGAGCGTGATCGCCGACACCGCCGGCCCGATCGCGCTAGCGCTGCGGGGACTGCTCGAGTCCGATCGCGCCGCGATCAAGGCGGAGGTCGAGGACTCGTTCGCCCGGTTCGCTGCCGACGGTGGCTACGAGCTCCCGTGCGTCGCCCTGTGCGCGGTGGCGAGGTGAGTGCGATGGCGTCAGAGAGCAGACCAACGTCGGGCTCGACTCCGACCGCCGACACGCTGGGCGGCCTGCCAAAGGTCGCCGTCGATGGGGCGACGCTCGCCTACCGCGAGCGGGGCGATGGCGAGCCGGTGGTCTTCGTCCACGGCAGCGCCAGCGACCTGCGCACCTGGGAGCGCCAGCTCCCGACGATCGCCGAATCCCATCGCGCGATCGCCTACAGCCGCCGCTACGCCCGGCCCAACAAGGACATCCCCCTTGGCACCGACGACCAGATGCTGCCCCACGTCGACGACCTGATCGCGTTCCTGGAGGCGATCGACGCCGCCCCCGCACATCTCGTCGGCAGCTCATGGGGAGCGTTCATCTGCCTGCTGACCGCAATCCACCATCCCCAACTCGTCCGCACGCTGGTGCTCGAGGAGCCGCCGGTGCTGTCGCTCTTCGTCAGCACCCCGCCGCGCCCGGCAGAGCTCTTCCCCCTCCTCGTGCGGCGGCCGAGGACGGCGCTCGCGATCATCAAGTTCGGCGCCGGAACGATCGCGCCGGCGCAGAGGGCGTTCCGCCGGGGAGACGACGAGGAGGCGATGCGGAGATTCGGATGCGGAGTGCTTGGACGAGAGGGCTACGAGCGGCTCTCGGACGCGCGCAAGCAGCAGATACGCGAGAACGTCGCCGCGATGCGGGCCCAGCTCCTGGGCGCGGGGTTCCCACCGCTCACCGAGGAGGACGTGCGCCGCGTGGCAGCGCCCACGCTGCTGCTGACCGGGGAGCGAAGTCCCGCTGTCCTGCTGCGTTTGACCGACCACCTGGAACAGCTCCTGCCGCGCACCGAACGGACCGAGATCACGGCCGCGTCGCACCGGATGCACGAAGAGAACCCAACCGCGGTAAACGAAGCGATCCTCGCCTTCCTCGACCGCCACGCGTAGCGCGCGTCGCGTTGAGCCGGTGTGGTGCTCCACAATCGGCGAGATCCCGAGCGGAGACGACGCCGGACGGCATCCGGGTTCATGGACGGTCCCTGCTTTAGCGCCACGAGCGAGCGTCAGGGCAAGGGCCTCAGAGACGCCTGCTCCGGACGACAGGTAGTCGTCTCTGTCGGCGCAGCAGCTCGCGCCCGCTTTCCGTGGGGAGCGAGCCTGTCGGTCCAGCCAATGCGTGCGGACTTCGAGCGAGACCGCTTTAGCCGTGCGAGTGCCGGCCGGGGCCGCCGGGCCCCTCGGACGTCGTCGGGATCACCCAGCCGCGGGTTGCCTGGCGCCTGAGGTCCTTGAGCAACTGTCCGGCCAGCAGGCCGGGCGCGGCGCGCCGGTGGCGGAGGCCACCGTCGCGGGCGTCCGGCTGCTCGCCCCTGACCGGGCAATCGTCACGGTCGCGTGCCAGCTCGCGGATTCCGCCGGCCGCACGCTTCATCTCGCGGTGCCGGTGGCACAGGATCCGGCCGGAGGCCTGTCGGCCTTCGGGCTGCCGTCGTTCGTGGCCCCGCCGCCAGCGGGTCAGCCCGAGCTCTCAGGGCCGAGCGTCAGAAGGCGGAGATGGCTCTCGCCCAGCTCGAGGAGGATCGGCGCCAACGCGGCACCATCGACCTCGACGATGCCTGCGCCGTCCTCGATGCGTTCCCCGACCTCAGCAAGCCGCTTGCCTCAGCCGAACCGCAACTGCGCCGCGCCATTTACGACGCGTTCCGCCTGCGCGTCGAGGTCGATCGCAATGAGCCCCAAATACGACTGAAGGCGCTCGTCTCAAGCGCCTTCGGCCAAGCTCACGACCTCGACGATATCCCCCGACGCCTCCGGTCGTCCGCTCCCGCATCAGGGAGGTGCGCGATCTGGCGTGAGCAGCGGCATGACCGTCGAACGCTGCGCCTTCGGCCTGGCTTGGGTCTCTCTGCCGCTCCCGAGCTATCTCCACGCTCGATACGCCAGAGAGCGCAAGGGGGGAGCGGAGCGCGTCGAGGTGGTCACTCTCGCCCGAGCAGGAGATCGATTCCGGCGAGCACCAGTTGCAAGTCGTTCTGGGTCAAGCTGCCGACACGGTCCGATAGAAGCGAGCGGTCGATGCTAACGATCTGTGAGACGTTGGCGACGGAGTCCTTCGGGAGTCCGCTGCGTGCCGCCGCGAGCAAGACGTTGCCGGGCGCTGCAGCGAGTCGAAGGTTGCTGGTGAGCGGCACCACAACGGTCGTGGCGATGCGGCTGGCGTTGAAGCTGTCGCCCTGAACGATCGCCACCGGACGCCGGAAGCCGGGCGAGGAGCCGACAGGATCATCGAGCGACGCCCAGCAGACGTCGCCTTGGCTGACTACCACTCGCTGCGTCCGAGGGTGCGACGCGCCGCTTCCGCGGCAAATGGCTCGTGCTCAGCGGCGAGCTCGTCGGCAACCTTGTCAAGCGCACGCGTCACTGCTCCGGGCTCTCGGCGCGACACGTAGTCGGCAAGCGCTTCGCGGTAGACCTCACTGCGGCTCTTTCCAAGCCGACTGGCAAGCTCGTCGGCTTGCCGGAAGAGGTCGTCAGGAATCGAAACGGCCGTCTTCATACCAATAGTATAACTACAGGCTGACCCGCAGACCCCGATGAGATCAGCAGCGGCGGGCCGCGAGGTCCGAAAATGACGCTGGAGCCAGCTTTCATCGCCTTGGCGCGCTGTAAGACTGGACCCGGCCAGCCCATGGGGTGATGTCGAGGTCGCCGGGCTGGGCGAGGTTGAGCAGCAGCGGCCGTGCGTCGTGCAGCAGCTCGAAGACTCGGAGCGGGCCGTCGGCGGTGATCAGGTCGAGATCGGGCATGCGGCGTCCGAGCAGCGGATGTCCCTCGCCGAGGTCGTAATGAATGTCCAGCCCGGAGCTGATCCCGACGAGCTGCTTGCGAGGCTCGTCCATGCTCGCCAGCTCTGACACCACCTCGACCAGGGCTTTCATGCGCTCGTCCTGGCGCTGGAGCGCGCCCAGAGCCATCGTGTGCTGAAGGACGCGGGCAACGACTGTCCGCGATCACGAGATCGTCTCCAGAGTTGATCACCAGAATTCCCCAGGGCTGATCGCGTAGACGCGTGGCGCGCGTTCTGTCGGGGGCCCCCTCGATGGTCGTGGTGTTCGAGGCCGTGACCGAGTCGAAGGGACCCCTGGGGGATGCTCACAGAGGAGGACGACGTGGAGATTCACGCGCTCGCGCGCCGGGGCTGGAACGTGTCGGCGATTGCCAGGCACACCGGCCGCGATCGAAAGACGGTGCGCAAGTACTTGGCCGGGCCCGGCCCGGCGCGCGAGCCGGCGGCGAGCTGCTTAGAGCCGTTCCGTGCGTATCTGGGGGCGCGCTTTGAGGACGACGCCCACGTGTTCGCGAGCACGCTGCACGGCGAGCTGGGCGAGCTGGGGTTCGACCGCTCCTACCCGACATTGGTGCGCGAGCTGCGCGTGCTCGGGCTGCGGCCGGCGTGCCGGTGCTGCCGCGCCGGCGCGGTGAAGGTGACGGTCGGGCTCGAGCACGAGCCGGGCGAGGAGCTGCAGCTCGACTGGCTCGAGCTGTTTGAGACGCCCTGGGGCTCGAAGGCGTACGTGCTGGTCGGCGCGCTCTCGCACTCCGGCCGGTTGCGTGGCGTGTTCTGTGACGGGCAGACGTTCGCGCACCTGGCCGAGGCGCTCGACGGCGTGCTGCGCCGGCTCGGCGAGACGACCCGCTCGTGGCGGACCGACCGGATGGCGACGGTCGTCTACCCGGGGACCGACCGGCTGCGCCCAGAGGCCGCGGCGGCCGCGAAGCACTACGGCGTTGAGGTCGCTATCTGTCCGGCGAACCGCCCGCAGCGCAAGGGCATCGTCGAGAAGGCGATTCAGTATGCGACGCGGTCGTGGTGGCGCTCGGCGCCGGTGTCGACGCAGGCGCAGGCGCAGGCCGATCTGGACCGCTGGTGCCTCGCGGTCGCCGACCGTCGCCGGCGCGGCCAGAGCACGGTCGGCGAGCTGGCCGTGAGCGAGCCGCTGCTGGGGCTGCCGGAGCTGCCGTTCGCGGCCGAGCACCGGGCGGAGCGGGTCGTCTCGCGCGATGCGCTGGTGTCGTTCGAGGGCAACCGCTACAGCGTCGCGCCCGGGCACGCGCAGAGCACGGTGACCGTCCGCGCCCGGCTCGGCGAGCTGCATCTGGAGATCCACACGCCCGCGGGACGGCGGATCGCCCGCCATCGCCGCGCGCTCGCCGGTGCCGATCAGACGATCCGCAGCACTGAGCACGCCCAAGCGCTCGAGCGGGCGGTGCTCGATGCGTTCACGACGCAGAAGGCGTGCCCGCGCAAGCCGAACCGGCCGCCCGGCGAGCGAGCCCTGGCAGAGGCCGCACGGCTGCGCGGCGAGAACACGGGTGGCGCGGTCGTGATCGACCTCGACCAGTACGCACAGATCGCGAAGGTCGCCCGATGATGACCAACCACCGCTTCGAAGCGCACGCCACGATCCGCCCCGGCGAGCACGAACACCGCCTCGACGGCAGCGGCCTGCAGCTCGTGCGCATCGTGCTCACTGATCACAGACCCGTCGTCGCACCCGACGGCGCTGAGCACCGGCGCCCCGACGTCGTCTGTCGACTACGGCCCTCAGAAGCACGCGAGCTCGCCGCGCGGCTACTCACGCTCGCCGAGCACGCAGAGACCGGCGCTGCACGATGAGCGACCGTATCTACCACCAGCTCCGCGAACAGCTCGCCTACCTGAAGCTCGGCGCGGTCGCCGAGCAGCTCGCCAGCGCCCTGGAAGCCGCCGAGCGCGACAAGCCCAGCTACACCCGGTTCCTTAACGACCTGCTCGCCGTCGAGGTCACCGCGACCGAGCAACGCCGGCTCGACGGACGGATGCGGTTCGCGAGCTTCCCCGCCCACAAGACACTCGAGCAGCTTGACTTCGATGCCCAACCCACGCTCGACCGCCGGCTCGTCGACGAGCTCGCGACGCTCAGATTCATCGCCGAGAAGGCGAACGTGCTGCTGATCGGCCCGCCCGGCGTCGGCAAGACGATGCTGGCGACGGCGCTCGGCCTCAAAGCCGTGCACGCCGGCCACCGCGTCTACTACACGACCGCCGCCGACCTCGTCGCCCGCACCACCCGCGCCGCGATCGAAGGACGCTGGCAGACCACGATGCGCTTCTGGGCAGGACCAGCCGTCCTCGTGATCGATGAGCTCGGCTACCTGCCGATGCCCGGCGAGGCCGCCTCCCATCTCTTCCAAGTCATCAGCCGCCGCTACGAACACGGCAGCGTGATCCTGACGACCAACCGGGGGATCGCCAGCTGGGGCGAGATCTTCGAAGACACGACCGCCGCCGCCGCCGCCATCCTCGACCGCCTCCTCCACCACGCCACCGTGCTCCAGATCGACGGCGACAGCTACCGCATGCGCGGCCACCGCGCCCACCTCCACCAACTCCGTGCCGGCCTCAATCACCTCCACCCAGGTGGGGAATTCTCATGATCACAACTGGGGAATTCTCGTGATCGTTGACAAGACGTCGAGGCTCGGTGCGAACGACCAGTAGGAGGTTGCCGTAACGCCGCCGCCGAGCTCCTGATCGGAGGGTCGCCGGGGCTCCTCCTCGAAGGCTTCGCTCAGCAGCTGGACGAGCTCGCTCATTCCGCTGTACCCCGGGTGCTCGCGGTTCTCTGCCCTTGGCGCTGGTAGCGCCCTGGAGGCGCATCATCTCGCAGCAACGCCAGGTAGTCGTCGTAGCTGAAGACGCGGCGCCGGCGCCCGCCTGTGATTTCCCTGAGGAGCCCCGCCTCCTCGAATTGCGCGACAAGGTTGTTCGCTGTCGCGAACGAGACGTCGAGCGAGCCCTTGACCAGGTTCACGTTGACCAGCGGACGGTCGTAGAGCAGGTCGAGCAGTCTCATGCCGTTGAGTCCGGTGCGCTCCCCCACCAGCTCCCGGTGCCGCTCGCGCAGGCCGAGGATCGCTCTCGCCGTCTGGGTGGCCTCGGTGGCGGTTGCGGCGACTCCGCCGAGGAAGAACACCAGCCAGCCCTCCCAGTCGCCGCGGCGGCGCACCGCCATCAGCCTGTCGTAGTACTCCGCGCGGTTCTGCTTGAGGTAGTGGCTGAGGTACAGCAGCGGCCGATGGAGCGCACCCCGGTGCACGAGCAGGAACGTGATCAGCAGACGCCCGACGCGGCCGTTGCCGTCCATGAACGGGTGGATCGTCTCGAACTGGGCATGGGCGAGGCCTGCGTGGATCAGCACCGGCAGCTCCTCGTCGTGGAGGAAGCGCTCGAAGTCGTCAAGCGCGGACTGCATCTGCGGCACGGGCGGCGGCACGAAGGTCGCTCGCTCGATCGGGGTGTTCTCGGGCCCGATCCAGTTCTGGTCGCGCCGGAACTCGCCCCGAAGCCGCTCCGCCCCCCGCCCACTCCGGAGCAGCTCCCCGTGGATCTCGCGGATCAGCCGCTTCGACAGCGGCAGGGACGAGAGCCGCTCGAGCCCGTAGTTCATCGCGTGGACGTAGTTCACGACCTCCTCGACGTCCTCGGGCAACCCGGGCGTCGCCGGCTCGAGCTCGACGGCGAGCAGGTCCTCAAGCGTGCTCTGTGTGCCTTCGATCTGGGAGGAGAGGACCGCCTCGCGTCGCACGTACATCGCCACGAACAGGTCCGGGTTCGGCACCGTCTGGATCACCCCATCGAGCCGACCCAGGGCCTGGTCGGCTTCGGACAGCACGGCGAGCATGTCGCCGTCCACCTCGACGGGTGGCTCCGGGGGAAGCGTCGCGGGGATGAAGGCCTCGTAGCCGTCGCTCTGCTGTACAAATGCCCCCGCTCGCGTAGCCGTGTCCGCCACGTCTTCTCCTTGCTGATGCGGCCTGGAATAAGCTCGTTCTGGACTGGCGCTTATTTTAGCTGAGCGCCTATCGGTAAAATAAGGGCGGATCGGACGGCGTGCAATGTGGGCGCGCACGAATACGATCCAACAGAGACGCGAGCCCGAATGACATAAACCCGAGCGAGAACTCTGTCGAGCCGAGCACGGTTCTCGAACAGCTCACCACCGTGCTGAAACCCGGACGCGCGCACGCTTGGCTGCTCACCCCGAACCCGCTGCTCGACCACCATCCGCCAATCGACCTCTTGCGGGAGGGCGAGTCCCGCCAGGTGATTGGCGCCATCGACGTGCTCGCGGAAGATGTCTTCGTCTAACTGCGGTGCATTGCGGCCATCGTTGCTGCCGCCCTTCGCCGTTGGGGGGGCGGTCTTTCTTACGCCGGGCTACCCAGCGGGCTCGCCTGCTTGCGCCCGCTCCCCATCGCTCGCGCCACCGAACGCGCGCTCCGCGAACGCCCGTCCGTGCGTCGCATCCGGTGCGTAGTCAGCGTAGATCAGCGTGGTCTTGTAGTCGCGGTGGCCCATCCACTCCTGGATCGCCCGCAAGGGCGCGCCGGCGGCGCGCCCGCCGGGCCCCTCCGGTCGCCTCCGGCTCCCTGCGGAACTCGGCGGGCGATCTCCGGGTCCCTCTCCAGCTTCGATGAGTCCAACATCCCTGTGCTCCAGTTCTCGCCCTCAGGCTCAGTAATCCAACGGGGGAAGCTGTCTCACGCGACATTGGCAGAGAGGGCGCACGTCATCGACCGCCGGGTTAGGGATGGCCTCGACGCCGCCCGTCAACGTTTGGGCCCGATC
>JBOGXS010000193.1:0-12159 GCA_050693815.1 Thermoleophilaceae bacterium
AGCCCGCCCAGGGACGCCCCGCCCGTCGCGGAGCCGAGCGAGCCGCCGCCGCCCCCGCGGCGCGGCTCGGAGCGGCCACCCCCGGGGGCCTACCAGCCGCCCGTGGTCGGCCCCGTCTACCAGCCCCCCCTCTCCGGATGCGGCGTGGTCGAGGAGCTCGTGACCGGCTGCGATCCAAGCTGAGGTCGGCGGAGAGCGCAGGACGTCCCGATCACGCCCGGGCCCGCAGCGCCTCCAGTCCCAGCCCCTCGGGCCCGTGCAGGGCCAGCATCGTCTCCTCGGTGCCGCGCGGCCGCACCGGATCCAGCGCCGACACCGCGACCATCGTCAGGAAGGCCACCGGCACCGACACCACGGCCGGCTGCGCCAGCAGCGCTCCGAGCACGGTCGGTTCCGGCTCGGCCACGAGCGTGGCCACGATCCCGCTGGTGGCGACCAGGCCGCCGGCCGCCATGCCGGCGATCGCGCCGCGGGCGGTCAGCCCGCGCCACCAGATGCCGAGCAGGAACAGCGGGCAGAACGTGCTCGCCGCCAGCGCGAAGGCCCAGCCCACCAGCACGCTGATGTCGAGCCCCCGCGCGCCCAGCGCGATCAGCGCCGGGACGACCATCCCGGCCACGGCGGCCCAGCGAAAACGGCGCATGCGCTCGAGCGGGCGTTCGCCGGGGCTGCGCCCTCCCCGCCGCACATCGTGCGACAGCGTCCCCGCGATCGACACCAGCAGCCCGGAGGAGGTCGAGGTGAACGCCGCGAACGCACCGGCGGCGGTCAGGGCTGCCAGCAGCTCGCCCCCCAGCCCCGGCCAGGCCGCCTCGGGCAGCTCGAGCACCACCGAGTCGGTCTCGCCCTTCACGTACAGCTCGGGCGTCAAGGCGCGCCCCAGCGCCGCGTACACCGCCGGGAACAGGTAGAAGAGCCCCAGCAGGCCCAGCACGCGCACCGTGGTGCGCCGGGCCGCCGGGCCGTCGGGGTTCGTGTAGAAGCGGACCAGGATGTGCGGCAGCCCCATGGTGCCGAGGAACGTGGCCAGCAGCAGCGAGTAGACGAACACCGGCGACGCCGGACCCGAGCGCTCCACCGGCTCCGCCCACTCGCTGCCGCGCTCGACCGAGCCCCCCTCGGCCACCGGCACCGCCGTCCCGGCCGGCAGCTCGAGCCGCCCGGAGAGCGTCCGCTCGGCGCCCGCGGCGGCCCGCATCGGGCGACCGTCCACCGTGAACCGCGCCGCCTCCGGGAACTCCACTTCGCGCGGCGAGTCGAGCTGCACCGCGAGCCCGCCGTCGGGCGCGCGCGGCAGCTCGCGGCCGAACAGCGCCGCGCGCTCGGGCAGCCCGCCCAGGTGGACGAGCAGCAGGCACGCCGGCAGCGCGATGCCGAAGGTCTTGACCCAGTACTGGTAGGCCTGCACGTAGGTCACGCCGCGCATGCCCCCGAGCGCGACGGTGAGCGCCACCAGCGCCGCCACCGCCACAACCCCGACCCAGTAGGGCGTGCCGGCCACGCTGCCCACGGTGAGTCCCGCGCCCTTGAGCTGGGGCACCAGGTAGAACCCGCCGATCGTGAGCACCACGGCCGCCGCCGCCAGCCGCACGCGCGGGCTCGACAGGCGCGCCTCGGCGAAGTCGGGGATGGTGTAGCTGCCGAAGCGTCGCAGCGGCGCGGCCACGAACAGCAGCAGCGCCAGGTAGCCGGCGGCGAAGCCCAGCGGCAGCCAGAGCACGCTCGCGCCGAGCTTCATCCCCAGCCCGGCGATGCCCAGGAAGCTGGCCGCCGACAGGTACTCGCCCGAGATCGCGGCGGCGTTCCACCACGGCGTGACCGCGCGGGAGGCCACGTACAGGTCGGAGGTGGTGCGCACCAGGCGCACTCCCCAGATGCCGAGCCCGATGGCGCCCGCGGCCACGGCCACCACGGCCACCGCGGCGATCATTCGCGCGAGACCACGTCGCGGAACGCCTCGTCGAGGGCGTCCGCGCGGCGCTGGTAGGCCAGCCCGATGGCCACGATCAGCGGGAACAGCGGCGCCACCAGGATCAGCACCGGAAGCGGCACCCCGATCAAATCCCTCCCCTGCAGGCCGGGGAAGAGCAGGAACAGCAGCGGCAGCGAGCCGATCAGCCCGCCGAAGGCTCCCAGCGCGAGCAGCGACAGCCGTAGCTGCGCCCTGATCAGGCGGCCGAGGTAGACGTCGCCGTGGGGGGTGCCCTCGGCCAGCTCCTCGCGCGGCGTGCGGGCCCGCGGCGGGCCGCTCACGCCACGAGCTCGCGCCGCAGCTCCGCGACCTTGCGGCGCGCCACGGGGATCTCCCGCCCGTCCGGGAAGGCGAGCACGGCGGTGCCGTTGAGCAGCGGCCGGACCTCCACGGCACGCCGCAGGTTCGCCACGTAGCCGCGGTGCACCTGGACGAAGCCGTGCGGTCGCCAGCGCCGGGCCAGGTCGGACACGCGGCCGCGCATCAGGAAGCGCTCCCGGTCGCAGATCACGCGCACGTAATCGCCGTCGGCCTGCAGGAACAGGATCGACTCGCGCGGCACGAGCCGCGTGCCGCCGCGCAGGGTGGGCAGCGGCACCAGGTCGTCGGATCGAGAGCCGGCCGCGCCGCGGGACTCGCGCACGCGGCGGATGGCCTCGGCCAGCCGCCGCCGGCTCACCGGCTTCATCAGGTAGTCGAGCGCCTTGAGCTCGAACGCGCCCACCGCGCCGGTCTCGTAGGCGCTCACGAACACCACCGCGGGCGGCGCCTCGAAGCGCCGCAGCACGCGCGCCAGCTCGAGTCCGTCGATCCCCGGCATGCGAACGTCGAGGAAGACCGCGTCGAAGGGGTGCTCGGCGAGCGTGCGCAGCGCCTCCTGGCCGTCCGCGGCGGTCTGCACCTGGTCCGTGTCGTCGAGCGAGCGCAGCTGCTGGGCCAGGTCGGCGAGGGCGGGGCCCTCGTCGTCGACCACGAGCACGTCGAGCCCGCGCGCGTTCACGCCGCCCGCACCCCGGGGTGGGACTTCGGCACGGTGAGGCGCACCTCGGTGCCCTCGCCGTCGGCGGAGTCGATGGCGAGGCCGTAGCCGGGCCCGAAGCTCGACTCGAGCCGGCGGTGCACGTTCTGCAGCCCGATCCCCGCGCCGCGGCCGGCCAGCGCCGCCTGGGCCGCCTCGTCCGAGATGCCGCCGCCGTCGTCGCGCACGCTGACCATGGCATCGGCGCCGAGGTCCCGGCCGAGGATCGCGATCGTCACGCTCGCCTCGCCGTCCTCGAGCCCGTGGCGCACCGCGTTCTCGACCAGCGGCTGGAGCGACAGGACGGGCACCACCGCCGGCAGGATCTCCGGCGCCACCTCGAGCCGCACGTGCAGCCGCTCGCCGAAGCGGGCGCGCTCCAGGTTCAGGTACTTCTCGACGTAGTGGAGCTCGTCGGCCAGCGTCACGTAGGGGTGCTCGCGCCGGAAGGCGTATCGGGTGAACTCGGCGAAGTCGGTGAGCAGCTCGCGCGCCTCCTCGGGCCGTGTCCGGATGTAGCCGGCCACCGCGGCGAGCGCGTTGTAGACGAAGTGAGGCGAGATCTGGGCCCGAAGGGCGCGCAGCTCCGCCTGGGCCAGGCGCTCCTCCTGCTCCTCCGCGGCGGCCAGCTCGAGCTGGGCGGCAACCAGCTTCGCGGCGTCGTCCACCACGCGCGTGTCCTCTGGCCGGATGCGGCGCCCCCGCGCGTAGAAGGCCGCCAGCGAGCCGACCCGCTCGCCGCGCACGATCAGGGGCGCCACCACCGCGCCGCCGAGGTGGAGCTCGCGACGGTTCATGCGCGGGTCCACGTGCACGCGGTCGTCGGGACCCTCGTCGAGCAGCTCGTCGATCGGCGCGCCGGCCAGCGAGCGCACCGCGCCGGGCCCGTCGACGGCGAGCAGCGTCTTCCGGTCGGCGAGCGCCAGCGCGCTGCCCTGGGTGAGCGCGCGCAGGTGCGGCACGGCCTTCGCCGCCGTGGCCGGGCCCAGGCCGCGGCGCAGGTGGGGAAGGGTGGCCGTGGCCGCGTGCAGGGCGGCGCGCATGGCCTGGCCCTCCTCGCTGAGCACGGTGCCCGGCGAGGCGATGAACCGCGAGGCCGCCCACACCGTGGCCGCGACCACCGCTCCCAGCACCACTCCCAGCGCGATCTCCACGTCAGCCTTATTCCCTCAAGCCGCGGCCGTCACGCCGTTCGTCGCCTCCGAGGCGCCGTCCGCCGCAGGCCCGTTTCTCCGCGTGGCTGCCGGGGGACCCCGCCAGGAGGAAGCTCTACGAGGGGAGAGAGAGATGGCTACGACCGGGTCCGGCACCGCCGGAGGCTCGGATTACCATCCCGAGATCGACTGGGTGGCCGCCGAGCGGTCTCCCGAGTTCCGGGAGCTGATCAAGCGCAAGAGGGCGTTCGTGGTTCCGGCCACGATCTTCTTCCTGGTCTGGTACTTCGGCTTCATCGTCCTGGCCGGGTACGCGCCCGGCTTCATGGGCGAGGAGCTCTTCACCGACGGCTTTACCGTCGGCTACGCCCTGGCGCTGACCCAGTTCATCATGACTTGGGGTCTGGGCTGGTGGTACCTGCGCAAGGCCGATCGCGTCTTCGACCCGCTCGCCGAGCGCGCCGCCGAGATGGCCCTGCGCGCCGGCTCCGAGGGCTCCGAACGCTTCGGTCGCACCGCCCCGCAGGAGACCGCCCGTAGGGACGAGGAGGTGACGGGCCGATGACCTTCTTCGCGGCAGACCTCAACGAGCTGGCGCTCGGGATCTTCGCGATCGTCGTGGCGATCACGCTGGTGGTCACCTACTTCGCCTCGAAGCGGGTGGCGACCGCCACGGACTTCTGGGCCGCGGGTCGCGGGCTGACCGGGGTCCAGAACGGCTTTGCGATCGCCGGCGACTACATGTCGGCGGCGTCGTTCCTGGGCATCGCCGGCCTGATCTTCCTGTTCGGCTTCGACGGCTTCCTCTACTCGGTCGGCTTCCTCGTCGCGTTCCTCACCGTGCTGTTCCTGCTCGGCGAGCGGATGCGCAACTCGGGCAAGTTCACGATCGCCGACGTGCTCTCGTTCCGGATGAACGAGCGGCCCGCCCGGGCCGCGGCGGCGCTGGGCACGCTGGCGGTGGCCGGCTTCTACCTGATCGCCCAGATGGTCGGCGCCGGCGTGCTGATCAACGCGCTGGTCGGCATCGGCTTCGAGCTGGCCGTGGTGATCACCGGCGCCTTCATGATCATCTACATCGTGGCCGGGGGGATGCTGGCCACGAGCTGGGTCCAGATCATCAAGGCCGGGCTGCTGATGACCGCGAGCACGGTGCTGACGCTCTTCGTGCTCGCGGAGATCGGCTGGAACCCGATCGACCTGTTCCGCGAGGCGCGGGCCGAGTCGCCCGACGGCGCGGCCTACCTGGAGCCGGGTCTCTTCCTGGCGAGCCCGATCGACACCGTGTCGCTCGGAATCGCGCTGGTGCTCGGCACGGCGGGGCTGCCGCACATCCTGATGCGCTTCTTCACGGTGCCCGACGCGAAGGCGGCGCGCTCCTCGGTGATGTGGGCCGTGGTGCTGATCGGCGCGTTCTACGTCATGACAACGGCGCTCGGGTTCGGCGCGCGCGCCATCCTGGGCGAGGGCGGAACCGAGGCCGTGGGGAGCGGAGGCAATCTGGCCGCTCCGCTGCTCGCCGAGGAGGTCGGGGGCGGCGCCGGCACGGTCGGCGGCGACCTGTTCCTCGCGATCATCGCCGCGGTGGCGTTCGCCACGATCCTGGCCGTGGTCGCCGGGCTGGTGATCTCGGCGTCCGGCGCGGTCGCCCACGACGTGTGGTCGAATATCGTGCGCAAGGGCCACGACTCCGAGAAGGAGGAGGTCTGGGTGGCGAAGATCGCGGCCGTCTCGATCGGCGCGATCGCCATCGCCATCGCGGTGATCGGCGGCTCGGGCCTGAACATCTCGTTCATGGTCGGCCTGGCCTTCGCCGTCGCGGCAAGCGCCATCTTCCCGGCGCTGCTGCTGGCGCTGATCTGGCGCAGGTTCAACACCACCGGCGCGGTCACCGGCGTGCTGCTTGGGACGTTCAGCTCGATCGCACTCGTGATCATCAGCCCGACCGTGTGGCCGGGTCCCGACGCCGAGGGCGGCCTGTTCTCGTTCTACGACCTGGCCAACCCGGGCATCGTCTCGGTCCCGCTCGGCTTCATCGGCTGCTGGCTCGGCACCGTGCTGACCCGCGAGGCCAAGGCGGAGCGCACGTTCGACGAGCTGTACGTCCGCTCGGAGACCGGGCTGGGCGCCGAGGTCGGCACGGGCCTGACGCTCACCGGCCGGGGGGCCCGCGCGAAGACCGCCGCGACGGCGGCGACCACGACGATCCCGCATCCGTAGGAAGGGCCGCGATCGGGTAGAAAGCGAGACATGGAAGCCACCACCAAGCCCTCGGGCGAGCAGGTCGAGCGGGAGATCGGCGAGCTCCTCGATCAGGAGACCTTCGAGCCGCCGACCGGGTTCCGCGACAGGGCGCTGATCGCGGACGAGTCGGTGTACGAGGAGGCGGCCCGCGACCCCGAGGCGTGGTGGGCCGAGCAGGCCGAGGCGCTCGACTGGTTCGAGCGCTGGGACGAGGTGCTCGACGAGTCCGAGGCGCCCTTCTACAAGTGGTTTACGGGCGGCAAGCTGAACGCGTCGCACAACGCGCTCGACCGTCACGTCGAGGCCGGGCGCGGCGACCGCGTCGCGTTCCACTGGCGCGGCGAGGAGGGCGAGGAGCGCGACGTCACGTACGCGGACCTGCTGCGGGACGTCAAGCGGCTGGCCAACGTGCTCAAGGAGCGCGGGATCCAGCCCGGCGACGTGGTCGGGATCTTCCTGCCCATGATCCCCGAGGTGGCGGTGGCCATGCTGGCCTGCGCGCGCGTCGGGGCGCCGCACAACGTGGTCTTCGGCGGCTTCTCGCCAGACGCGGTGAAGGAGCGCATGGAGTTCTCCGAGGCCAAGGCGCTGATCACGGTCGACCAGGCCCGCCGCAAGGGCAAGGCGGCCGACATCAAGCCGGCCGTGGACGCGTTCCTCGACGAGCTGCCCTCGATCGAGACGGTGGTGGTGGTGCGCAACACGGGCGCGGACGTCTCGATGAAGGAGGGGCGCGACCTGTTCTACGACGAGGCGGTGGATGCCGCCTCGGACGACTGCCCGCCCGAGCCGCTCGACGCCGAGCACCCGCTCTACGTGCTGTACACGTCGGGCTCGACGGCCGAGCCGAAGGGCATCCTGCACACCACCGGCGGCCACCTGACGGGCGTCGCCTGGACAACGAGGCACGTGTTCGACCTAAAGCCCGACGAGGACGTGTTCTGGTGCTCGGCCGACGTGGGCTGGGTGACCGGCCACTCGTACATCGTCTACGGACCGCTCATGAACGGCGTGACCTCGGTCATGTACGAGGGCGCGCCCGACTATCCCCACAAGGGCATCTGGTGGGAGCTGTGCGAGCGCTACGGCGTGACCGTCTTCTACACGGCGCCGACCGCCATCCGGGCCTGCCTCAAGTGGGGCGTGGAGCACCCGCAGAGGCACGACCTGTCCTCGCTGCGGCTGCTGGGCACGGTGGGCGAGCCGATCAACCCGAAGGCCTGGCTCTGGTACTGGAAGGTGATCGGCGGCGAGCGCTGCCCGATCGTCGACACCTGGTGGCAGACCGAGACCGGCCACATCATGATCTCGCCGCTGCCGGCGGTGGTGCCCGCCAAGCCGGGTTCGGCCACCCGGCCGCTGCCCGGCGTGGACGCGGCCGTGCTCGACGAGCAGGGCGACGAGGTGGAGGACGGCGAGCAGGGGCTGCTCGCCCTGCGCCGGCCCTGGCCCGGGATGCTGCGCACGCTGTTCAAGGATCCCGACCGCTTCAAGGAGACCTACTTCTCGAAGTGGGACGAGACCACGTACTTCGTGGGGGACGCCGCGCGCAAGGACGAGGACGGCTACTTCTGGGTGGTCGGCCGGGTGGACGACGTGGTGAACGTGTCCGGCCACCGGCTCTCGACCGCCGAGGTGGAGTCGGCCATCGTGTCGTACCCGAAGGTCGCCGAGGCCGCGGTGATCGGCCAGCAGGACGAGGACACCGGCCAGGCCATCGCCGCGTTCGTGATCCTCGAGGGCGACCGCGACGGCGACGATCAGCTCGAGCAGGAGATCCGCGAGCACGTGGCCACGCGGATCGGGAAGCTGGCCCGGCCGCGGCGGATCATCTGGACGGCCGACGTGCCCAAGACGCGCTCGGGCAAGATCATGCGCCGCCTGCTGCGCGACATCGCGGAGGGGCGCGAGCTGGGGGACGTGTCCACGCTGCGCGAGCCGGGCGTGATGAAGGACCTCGAAGGGAAGTTCGCCGGCGAGGAGGAGTGAGGGGGAAGGGGGCCCGCCCCGGGCCCCCCTCCGCCACTAGCTTCGGCTCGACCGGGACGGCCCTTTAGGATCGCGCGCCATGCGCTATGTGATCACCGGAGGCTCCGGCTATATCGGCTCGCGCCTCGTGGACCTGCTCTCGCGCCGCGAGGACACCGAGCGAATCTCCATCTGCGACCTGGCGCCGCCCGCTCTTCATCGGCCGAAGACCGAGTTCGAGCGGGTCGACGTGCGCGACCGCTCGGCCGTGAGGGCGGTGCTGGAGCGCGTGCGGCCCGACGCGCTCGTCCACCTGGCGTTCATCCTCAACCCGTCCCACGACGAGCACCTGATGTACGACGTGGACGTGAACGGCACGCACAACGTGCTCGAGGCCGCCGCGGCCGCGGGGACCGGGCAGGTGCTCGTGACCTCGTCGTCCACGGCCTACGGCGCGTTCCCCGACAACCCGGTGCCGCTGACCGAGGAGGACCCGGTGCGGGGAGTGGCGTCGTTCGCGTACGCGCGCGACAAGACGGAGTCGGACCGGCTCTGCCAGCTGTGGGCCGCGCGGTGGCCGGAGCGCACGATGACGATCGTCCGCCCCTGCATCGTGTTCGGGCCGAACGTGGACAACTACCTGGTGCGGCTCTGGACCAAGCAGCCGTTCGCCGCCGACGCGGGCGGGGTCGACAACCAGATCCAGTTCGTGCACGAGGACGACGTGGTCGAGGCGATCACGGCCCTCCTGCTCGGCCGCCACGGCGGCGCCTTCAACGTGGCAGGCGACGGCACGATGACGCTGCGCGAGTGCGCCGAGTTGATCGAGTCGCCGATACGTCGGCTGCCGCTGCGCGCCTACCGGGCCCTGGCCCGGGTGATGTGGGCCGCCCGGCTCTCGGAGGCCCCTCCGGGCCAGATCGAGTTCGGACAGCACCCCTGGATCGTGTCGACCGAGAAGCTCCGGGAGACGACCGGCTGGCGGCCTAAGCACACGAGCCGCGAGACGTTCGAGCTCACGATGCGAGCGCACGGCAAGCTGCCCCCGGCGGGCGCCCCGGCCGGCGATCGCACCACTGCTACGCTGGCGGCCTGACTCGCCTCCCGGGCCGTTAGCTCAGCTGGGAGAGCGCCGGCTCGACAAGCCGGAGGTCACTGGTTCGAGCCCAGTACGGCCCATCCGCTGGATCGTCCGGCGCGCGTCCGACCCAACTCCAGCGCGGGCAGTGCGAATTGAACGTAGGACCGTCCGCCGTCTTTGGGGCGCTCTACCAAGTGACCACTCAGGCTCAAGAGCGGGAGGATCGAGCGCTGAGGGACACCCAGGAAGTCCACGAGGCGACCCCCGGCCAGGTCCTGCTGGCAACCGGAATCCTCGTAGCGCTGGTGGCTGTGGCTGTTTGGGGATTCATCAGCCTCGCCCCGGATGACGCGCCCGAGAAGCGCGACCCGAGCTTCATCGACAGCATCTTCGCGAACGTCGTGGTGATAGCTGCGGCCCGTGTCGTGCTTCTCGCGGGCGCTGTGGTGCTGCTATTCGCCGGCGTCTACATCATGATCTCGACCGCCGTCCGCATGGGCCGTGGCCAGTGGCTTCGCCGCGCGGGTCCGTTCGAGACCGACTTGGCCGAACAGGAGAAACGGCTCGGTGAGGCAGAGGACTTCTTCGAGGACTGGCTCGAGGCAACGGAGCAGAACGAGGAGCTCGTGAACAGGCTCGCCCAACGAGATGAGCAGGTGGAGCAACTTCTACGCGACCGAGAAGCGCTGTTGCGAGCGCTAGAGGAGAGGGATGTAACTTGACCACGGGGGCATTCGGACCGATAGTGGGACCCAACCGGGATGCGGCACCCGCTACCCTTCCCGGTCCAGCGAAGGAGAGCGCTATGACCCCCGCACTAGAAGCCGATCCGAAGGACATCGAGCGAGAGCTCGAGAGGGATCGTCGGGAGCTAGAGGCGGCCAGAGCGCGTAACGCGGAGCAGCGCCGAGCCGCTCGTCGCGCTGAGCGCGCCATCCGTTCGGCGCGCACCGCACTCAGGCGCGCAGCAGCCGGTGGCCGCTAGCTTTTGGCTGACAGCACGGGAAGGTGCCTGCCTGCCGTCTTACCGACGCAATCCTGACGCGGATGGGCGCTGAAGCTGGGAGCGGCTCAACCGTACGGTCCACTCGAAACCCCGCAGGGGCCGCGACGGCACCGAGGTCAGCATACGTCTCGGCCACGTCTTGGGATTAGGACTCAGCGCGAAGATGCTCTCGTAAATGCGTCTGGGGGGACTGGCTAGCGCCCCAGCAGCGCCTCCAGCCGCTCCCGGCTTCTTTCCACCTCCGCTCGGTCGGGCTCCTGGTTGCCGCGTGGGCGCGTGTTCTGCCAGGTGGGCAGCGGATCCTGCTCGGGCCGGTTGTGCTGCGTATCGCGGGGCCGCTCGCGGCCCATCGCGCTCGGTGCGGTCCTCTCCTGCATCGTCCCTCCCCAGGGATCGAGTCCACTCGCGTTCCCTTCGAGGCTTCCGGTTCGGGCCAAGCCCAAACGTCCGGTAGCGTCCTCCCCCGATGCTCGGGCTTCTGTACGACGTCCATGGCAACCTGCCCGCTCTCGAGGCCGCTCTCGACGACTGTCCGGCGGAGCGGTTTCTCCTCGGCGGGGACTACGCGACCTTCGGCGCCTGGCCGGTGGAGACGGTGGAGCGGCTCAAGCAGCTCGACGCAGAGTGGATCCGCGGCAACGTCGACCGCTGGCTGGTGGATGCCTCCGACGCTCCGGAGGCGATGGCGCCGCTGATCGAGCGCTCCCGCCAGATGGCCGGCGAGGCGCTGTGCGGCGAGCTCGCCGCCCTGCCGGACGCGACCTCGCACGAGGGCACGCTGTTCTGCCACGCCTCGCCGCTGTCCGACATGGAGAGCTTCTATCCCGAGCCGCACGACACCGACGCGGAACGGCTGATGGGCGTGGAGGCGGAGCGGGTCGTGTTCGGCCACACCCACGTCCAGTTCGAGCGCCAGGGACCCGGCGGGATCCACCTGGTCAACCCCGGCAGCGTGGGCATGCCTCTCGACGGCGACCGGCGCTCCGCCTACGGGCTGCTGCACGACGACGGACGCGTCGAGCTGCGCCGGGTGGAGTACGACTGGCGCGCCTCCGTGCGGGCGGTGCGCGAGGCGGTCGGCGATCTGCCCGCCGACCGCATGGAGCAGGCCCGGTTCGACCCGCGTTGATGCTACGGTGCCCGCCCGGTGCGGCTCTCCAGCGTCCTCGCCCCGCGTGACCGCGAGTTCTTCGACCTGTTCGAGGAGGCCGGCGGCAACATCCTCCGCGCGGCCGGGCTGCTGGAGGAGATGCTTAGGGACTTCCCCGAGCGCAGCGAGCTCGCGCGCGACATCCTGATCTGCGAGCAGGACGGTGACCGCATCACCCACGACATCATCCAGCGCCTCAACCAGACCTTCGTCTCGCCGATCGACCGCGAGGACATCCACGAGCTGTCCTCGGCGCTGGACGATGTCGTCGACTACACCGAAGAGGTCGCCGACTACCTGGGCCTCTACAAGATCGAGGCGCCGATGTCTCAGGCTCAGGAGATGGCAAAGGTGCTGCATCAGGCGGCGCGCCAGATCTCGGAGGCCATGCCGAGGCTGCGCGGCTTCAAGGACCTGTCCCACTACACGGTCGAGATCAACCGCCTGGAGAACGACGGCGACCGCATCTGCCGCGAGGCCATCGCGTCGCTTTTCGACAACGGCATCGACCCGATGGTTGTCATCCGCTGGAAGGACATCTTCGAGCGGCTCGAGGAGGCCATCGA